>NZ_CP102278.1:300000-600000 GCF_025149915.1 Coprococcus eutactus | reverse complement strand
TTTTGTCAAATATATCTTTTGGCAGGCTGAACGAATAGTTGTAATACACTTTATAACTCTCAGGGCGATCACCTGACCCATTTGAGTCAAACTTTACCTGATAGTATATCGGGGTCCACTTGGCATACAGATTAACTGTACCTCCATTTACAGGGATCAGATTATACAGGCTTGTGACTGCACTTCCTGTACAATCAGCATTCTTGTACCAGCCATCAAATACGAAACCTGTACACGTATATGAATTTGCCGGAATTGCCTTTGAGACATCATATGTACATGATGTGTCCGCCATTGTTCCAGATACCGTGAAACTCTCCAGAGTGTCGAATTTTTTCGGCTCATTCTTCACAAAGTGCACCTTATATGTATTTTTCTTCCATATCGCATAGAGATTGAAGGTTCCTGTTTTTGTCAGGTTGGCCACTTCCTGATCAGGCTTATATATAGTTCCTGTTCCATCTGCCTTTGTATTCCAGTTCTGGAAAGTATATCCTTTGCGGCTAAATATGGATGCATCATGTATAAAACTCCAGGAATAATTATCGTTATTTGTCTGATATGTCAAATTTTCTGTATATGTATCTTTTTGTCCATCATTGCTGTTATAAATTATCTTATAGTAATAAACTATAACTGTTCCAGGAACCTTTCCTGTATATAAAGTTTTGCGTGTTGTACTATCGACATATGTCACACACTTTGAATTTACACCCTTAAATGCGTCTGTTCCTATTGCCGTAAGATTTTTTGTTCTGACTGAATTTATACATTTGATATTCTTACATCCATTAAAAGCATTTGCGCCTATTGTCTTAAGCCCTGCTGGAAGTGCAAGTCCTCCTGTATTTTCACTCGTGAGTGCTGTATCCCCCTGGAATGCCCCAGCTGATATTGTTATAAGCCCCGTTGCGTAGTTCAGGTTGTATATTCTTTTCAAACCTGTACATCCACTGAATGCATTCTCTCTTATAGATACAAGTCCTGTTGCGTTCTTGAAGTTGACCGATGTGATCTTTGTGTTTCCCTTATATGCACTGTTTCCTATCGTGTTGACTGTGTAACTCTTTTTGGTCTTTTTAACTGTTACTTTAGTTGGGATAACCACCGCACCTGAATTGACACCTGTTATCGTTGATGTTGTCACAGGTCTTATGATACATTTACCATCGTCCTTCTGTACCCATATTCTCCACGCTTCATCACTACTGAGCTCATCCTTGACGGTGTATTGTATCGTAGTCGCAGCATCTGACTTAAACGATACACTGCTTACGACTGTCGCAGCCATTATAAATGCACACACCAACATCAGCCATACTCTCATCTTCTTTAACATAATGTTTCCTCCCTTTTCCCTTTATATCATTTATTTTGACGTGGTCTTTCTCTGAACAGCGCTCCAGGATCCATATACCTTCTTGCCTCTCTTGACAGCATATGATCTGACTCTGAAGTAGTATGTCGTTCCTGCTTTCAGATTACCTACCTCTCTTGAATAACTTCCTGCATTTGTCATCCTGTCCGTGAGAGTCACGGCCCCGCCAAATCCGGCAGATGTGGAATACTGAAGCTCATATCCCTTTGCCCCAGCTATCTTTGCCACATTCATAACTATCCTTATCTTCTTGGTCGTAAGCTTCCAGTGGGCAAACAATGTGACATTTCCAGTCACCTTGTATACCGTATTTACTTTAATTCCGCCTTCACTTGAAGTGTACCATCCGTCAAATGCATATCCCTTTCGAGCTGCACCTGGAAGCTGACCAATCGACTTTCCTGATGTGACCTCAATCGTGCTGACACCACTCAATTTTCCTCCGTTTGCATTGAATGACACCTTATACTTCTGTGACTCCCATCTCGCGTACAGTACGATATCGCTGTCCACATCTACGATCGTATCTGCTGTATACTGACTGCCTCCATTCCTTCTTGTGAACCATCCGCTGAAGGTATAGCCCGTCCTCTTTGGTGTCGGAAGTGTTCCACACGGCTCCCCATACTGTACCTGTTTGGATGCTCTGCTTACCAATCCTCCATTTGCATTGAATGACAGCATTACTATGTTAGGATTCCATATCGCATACAGAGTCATCGTCTCTCCCTCGGCCAGGGCTGCATGTATCATAGTGCCGCCATCAGGATATGCTGTTCCAGAACCATCAGCCCTGGTATTCCATTCCAGGAACTCAGCACCTTCCTTTACATATCCCACAGTCTTAAGAGTGTGCCTCGACTGACTTTCAACTGTCTGATTTGGCATGTATCCGTCTCCGCCGTTTGCATCATATACCAGTGTGTAGTTGAGCTTGTTCCACACCGCAAACAGCTGCACATCGCCTTCTTCTGCTGTACGGCTTATAACTGAGCCATCCCCGTAGCTTACCGGTCCGATTCTATCCACCGACCAGCCTGCAAATATATAACCCTTTCGGTAAAATGTACATTCTGGTAATTTTCTCTTTTCACCACATATATATGTTATTTGTTTCATAGAGCCACTTCCGCCGTTAGCCTTAAACTGGATCATATAAGTTTCCAGTCTGCTCCAAACCGGCTTCAAAGTCACATGCAGATTGCTGTCCGCAAACATGTACAGCGCATAGACATCCGACTCGTCAAGCTGCCCACCACGGTTCAGATCCACCGCCGGTATCAGCACGCTCTCATTCACTCCTGATGTCATCTGTGCGACCGTCCAGCCTGCAAATTCATACCCATCCCTGTTCAGCTTGTTCTGCAGAGACTCGCTTGCCAGCTGTCCATGCTCACTCACAACATCCACCATATCTTCCTCTGCCTGTCCGCCGTCAAAGCTTATCGTGAGCTTCTTATATACTATATTAGGGACAAGTGCCACAGAAGCCCCTATCGTTATATTCTGACCGCTTCTATAAGTACTCTCTGTTGCTGTGCCTGGATATCTGAATGACACTCTGCCATCAGTCTGATCTGTCGTATTCCAACCTTCAAATGCAGCTATGTCAGACCATTTCTTGGTTATGGTCTGTTCCTTATTCTCACCATCCATATATATGTATGTCAGTTCATCAGTCACAGTCTTTCCACCCACAGACGATGCAGCAGCTGCTGCCTGATCATAATCCATTACGCTTTCGACATTTCCACTGTACACTGTATGGGAATAATCGTTGCATACAAACTTTCCATTTTTTATAGAATATGGCAGGTAATATGCAAAACTCTCTATCTTCTTCCACTGTGCATACAGGACGATCTCATCATTGTTCGTAATTTTACTTACAGATGCACCGTCAGCGTAAGCTTTACCTGTTCCATCAGCACTGGTATTCCAACCACCAAACACGTATCCCCGTCTTGAGAATGCATTTGTTCTAAGTGTCAGATCTGAAGAGTACTTGATTTCCTCCTGCGCGCCCATCTTGCCAGCTCCACCGTTTGCATCGTACTTTACAGTGTATGTACATTCACTGAGCCATCCCAGAATAGACAAATATCCATTCTTTGATAATCTGCTAAATGCAGCATTCGGATCTACAAGACCGCCTCTATTAGGTAGTGACCATACATACTTATATCCATCCGGAGCAGCTGGTGCAAAATCGGATATTTTGAACTTCTCATTATAACCAACTGTTTTCGATGCTATTATTTTTACTCCATGTGATTTATCTATCTCTTTCAGAACAACTGTGTAATTTCGTATGATAATACAGCTTTGGGGTACTACTGGTTCATCCGTCAATTGATAATCCCAAAGTTCATCCGAAACACTGTATTTTACATCATCATTGTTGACATATATATTACCGCTGAATGTTCCCAAATCACTCCACAGTCCCCACCATGCACCCTCATCAGAGCTATATGCATTTGTTGCAAATGTGTCGCAATACGGCAGATCTATACTATCAGCCTCTATATCGATCTCAGTAAGTTTTATACACGACATAAACACTCCTGATTCCAGTTTAGTTACTGACGCTGGCAATTTGATGCTCTTCAATGCAGAACAGCCCGCAAAAGCATAGTCACCTATGTCTGAACATTTCGAATTTGCTGAAAAAGTTACTGATGCCAGTGATCTACATCTGCTAAATGCCTCCGTACCAATCTTTTTGATTGATGCTGTCACTGTAAAAGCTGTAAGTTTGCCACAGTTTTGTGCAAAGTAATCGGGAATTTCAGTCAATTTTGAATTTGCACTCATTGTAATTGTGGTGAGAGAACTACATCCAGCAAAAGCATATTCACCTATCTTTGTTACCCCGGCCGGTATCGTTATACTCTTCAGCTTTGTACAGTCCTCAAATGCCCCATCACCGATCGATGTCAGCTTTGCCGGCAGCGTTACTGCTGTGAGTCCAGAGCAACTGGAAAATGCACTTCCCCCAATACCTGTGCAATTTGCCCCCGATGCGAACTTGACCGACGTAACCTTTGCACCGTAAAATGAACTATTGTCTATCACCTTGACTGATGCAGGTATTACAAAGTCACCTAAATTTGCAGAATCGTCAAAATACCCCAGCGAATTATATATCTTTATACATGTAGAATTTGCAGCAAACTTTACGATAGCCGTCGAATTTATAAACGCAGCCATATCCAGATTCTTTATTCCTGCCGGTATCTCAAAAGTTGTAAGTGAATCACATTCACTTATAAAGCTCTCCCCCAGAGTCGTAACACCTGAAGGCAATTTCAATGAAGTCAAAGCATTGCATTTGCTAAATGCATAACAACCTATGCTGGTAAGCTGTGATCCTTTTTCAAAGCTTACTTTCTTAAGTTTTTCACAATTTTCAAAAGCATAGTTGTCAATTTTTTTCACCAGTTTAGGTATCGTGATCTCTGTAATATCAGATTCACTGAATACATATTCTCCAATGGTTGTACATTTACTGTTTTGGGCAAATGCGACAGTTGCCTGCAAACCATAACCAAACATTCCCTGATTTATCTTCTGTACAGATGAGGGTATAACTATTTTTTTTACTTTCTCAGAATAATCTCCATCGCAATATTCAAATAAATTATCATTATATACTTCATCATAATCTACATAACCATAGCCTAATTCCGTCACAGTGTACTTAACACCTTTCTCCGAGACAACAGATGATGGTATATTAAGTGTCTGTGGAAAATCTTTTTTGTCATCAGAACAATACGCCACCAGACTGACTGTTTTTTTTGATGCATTGACAATCTGGTACATCCATTTTCCATCCTTTGTATCGTATACCTCTGTATCTGCCGCACTGACATGTGCCATATTGAATATTAGAATTGACAGGACAAACATAATCACCCCTGTCAATATTAGTATTTTAGATCTGGTAGTCTTCATATTTTGTTTTCTCCCCTCTTTTTATCTTTTATGTATAACTTTCAACACATACATATATGCCCAATTTCCCTTTTACCATTATTGATACAACATGTTGTTGTTTATTGTCAATGTCATAAATAGCAGACTTTTTTTGTGCAATATTAATATATTTTTAACCTTCGAAAATCTAAAACGAGAGGCACCAATACGATTGGAGTATTGGTGCCTCTCTATAGATATTATATTTAAAATCTTTACGGGGAATCCCCCACTCATCAATTAAGCCTCTGCCTTTTCAGCATTCTCCTTCTTCATAAGAACGAGCTTCTTGATACATGTGATGGCCACTATGATACCAAGAACGATGAGGAATACAGCGACTATAAGCTGAAGTCCTTCTACAAGGAATGTAGCTGTTCCAGCCTGGAACTTCTGTATATTGCCAATTACATTGAGCACTATGGCTGTAAATGTAACAGCAAGCATTATCAGCATAGGTGGGTAGAGCATTGCATGCTTTCTGTTTGTAGCCTTGAGGAATACTGCTACTCCTATAAGTACCAGGGCTGCAAGCATCTGGTTTGCTGATCCGAAGAGTGGCCATACATTTGAATATCCACCCTTGCAGAGAAGATATCCAAAGAACAGTGTTATAACTGTTGCAAAATACTTGTTTGTGAGCACCTTCTGCCATGCAGGCATCTTGGATGTATCTGTTGTGTCTCCCATGAAGAGCTCCTGGAATGACATACGTCCGATACGTGCAACTGAGTCAAGTGATGTAAGGGCAAGTGCTGATACACACATTGTCATGAATACATTTGCAACTGAGTTTGGAAGTCCGAACTTCTCGAGGAATCCTGCGATACCCTGTGAGAAGATCTGGAAAGGTGTAAGACCCTCCGGAGCCTTGCCGCCAACTGCGACAGCACCAACTACTATAAGTGAGATAACTCCAAGGAGTGTCTCAAGGATCATTGCGCCGTAACCTACGAAAAGCATATCTTTTTCATTTTTTACTGTCTTTGATGATGTTCCTGATGAAACAAGGCTGTGGAAACCGGAAACCGCACCACAGGCGATAGTTACAAACAGTGTTGGGAACAGATAACTCTTAACACCTGTTGATGATACAACTGTGAAACCGTTGAAAGCATTCAGGTTCATGTCCGGATGTCCGACCAGGACACCGACAAATGCACCGATCAGCATGCCTACCAGCATGAATGTTGTCATGTAATCTCTTGGCTGCATAAGTAACCACATTGGAAGTACTGATGCGAGGAAGAGGTAAGCCATGATTACGTAATTCCACTGGGCACCATTTAAGTACCAAGGAAGCTTCATACCTACCGCAAACATTGCAACGATGAGGACGATGGCTACTATAGCTTTGAGCCACTCCTTCATATTCTTGCATGTCTTCATAACCACACCGAATACCATGGCTACTACTATGAACAACATTGAAACTGTTGCCGCTGCAGCGCCGTTGAAGTTCTTTGTCACAGCTCCGTCAGCACCTGCTGTGAAACCGTTAAATGTCGATGAAACCATCGATGTAAATGCTGCTATAACAAGAAGTGTAAAGAGCCAGCAGAACAGAGAGAAGAATCTTCTTCCTGCCTTGCCTATGTACTTCTCGATGACAAGTCCTATCGACTTACCACCATTTTTAACTGACGCGTAAAGTGCACCAAAATCCTGAACTGCACCGAAGAATACGCCTCCGACAAGCAGCCAGAGTAAAACTGGAACCCATCCGAACATGGCTGCGATGATAGGTCCCTGAACAGGACCGGCACCTGCTATCGATGAAAACTGATGTGCGAATACTGTAAGCTTTGATGAAGGAACATAATCCTTTCCATCCTCGTTTGCAACTGCCGGGGTCTTTGCATTTGGATCTACACCCCACTTCTTTGCAAGCCATCTTCCATAGCCAAGATACCCAGCACCTAAAACTACTACTGCGATAAGAATGATAACTAAACTATTCATATCTTTCTCCTTTCTCCCGCCTTGCAGCGGCTCCTTTTTTAAGTATATGCCTGCTCATGAATCCGTAATGGTCTCAAGCTGGCTGATACATGATTTATTCGTACAAAGAGTTTATACATAAAAAACACATTAAAAAAGGCTTTCGTCTCTATGCAATCTCATAAAGACGAAAGCCTGTATACTTCCGCGTTACCACTTTATTTGCCATCATAAAAGGATGACCTCTCTGATCTCATCTCGCCTGACCACTACTCAATGTCTATTGAAATAAGCTTCTATGTAACGGTAGAAAACCGGTGACACCTATTGTCCCTGATATCTCATGACCAAGGAATTCAGTGTACTGCTCGCAGAGGATAATCATCAAGGACATACACCGTCTCACACCAACCGGCGGCTCTCTGAAGTATGCGATCTTTGACGACCGTATTCTGTTCTTTGCATTTGCTCTTTGTTCGGTACATAAATTAGCACTGAAGTATTTTAATGTCAACCCATTTTTGCAAGTAAATAAAAACTCGTATTTTTTTCAAGTGTTTCAGCGATATATGTACACCTGCTGCATATTTTTTCTTGTGAAAACAAAGTATTTTTATCATCGACTCTCAAGACGTTCATACCATCTCTTTCTTTTCTCGTCCGGCCGGGATCTGGGCAAGAAGTATTGCCGCAAATATCAGCCCACATCCTGCCAGTTGCCGGCCTCCCATCTTCTCACCAAGTATCAACCATCCGGCAATGACAGAAAATACCGATTCAAGACTCATGATCATTGATGCGACTGTAGGATTTAGTCCGTTCTGTCCAACTATCTGAAGTGTATATGCCACTCCGCACGACAATACTCCTGCATATAGTATAGGAATCCACGCACTCAATGTACCGAGAGGCTGAACCCACGCCGCAATCCCGGCCACACTGTGATGCATCTCAGAGAAAAACGCCGGGAATATGCTGAGAATTCCACATACCCAGAACTGTATACAGGACATTCTGACTCCATCCACAAGAGGTGAAAAGTGGTCTATCACAAGTATATGTCCAGCAAAAAGCAATGCACATACAAGCATCATAAGATCGCTGCTCTGAAATGACAGTGACCCGCTCATACAAAGCAGATAAAGCCCCACCACAGCTATAACTATTCCAAGCCATATATTCCAGCCACATTTCTTCTTCAAAAACAGACTCAGTATTGGAACCAGCAATATGTAACACGCTGTGAGAAATCCCGCTTTCCCCGCCGGTGTTCCCATATAAAGACCAAGCTGCTGTGCAGAGCTTGCCAAGAACAGAACAGTTCCACAGCATATACCTCCAATCACAAGTCTCTTTCTATCTGATCTATTGAGCGGTTTCCTATCAGACGGTTTTATCCTGTCAATTATAAATATGACCGGTATAAGAACAGCACCGCCGATCAGCGATCGTATTCCGTTGAAAGAGAACGGTCCAACCGTATCTCCTCCCTGTCTCTGTGCAACAAAGGCTACGCCCCATATAAAAGCTGTCAAAACCAGCAGCAGTGAATTCCTTACCTGTCTACTCTTCATCTGTGAAACCTCTCGTTCTTTTTAATCCGTGCCACAGCATACAACATACAGGCACTCTATTATGTGTTGAGAATTGAACTGAGAAAAGCCTTTGTCCTGTCATTCTGCGGATCCCCGAACAGCTGCTCCGGAGTTCCATCCTCAACTATGATCCCATCAGCCATAAATATAACACGGTCAGCCACTTCCCTGGCAAACCCCATCTCAAGCAGCAATTTTTGCTGTGTTTCTTTATCAATCCTCTCAACAGTTTTATCATTTTACCGGTGAAGAAACAAGTCCCCATGTATATATATTTTACCGTTTTACTACATACGCCAAAAGCGGCAATGGAGTTCATATGGCTCCATTGCCGCTTTTTATATTCGGAATAATAATTCAATTTTAGACATATGCCAACAATTTATTTTGATAAAGCGTTAAAATCCTTCTTTCGATATACAAAGGCATATCAACACCTTCATAAACTATATCCCCATTCCAGCCTTCTTTCAAATTCATCCTTTGGCAGGGGCTTATCAAACACATATCCCTGTACTATATCACAGCCAAGCTTTCCCAGATAGTCAAGCTGCTGATGTGTCTCAACGCCCTCCGCAACCGACCTTTTCCCAAGTCTGCCTATGAGGTCTATTATGCTTGAAAACATTACTATATCCTGGTGCTTATTATTGCTTACATCATCAAAAGGTATCAGGGATTTGTCTATCTTGATGGTATCAAGGTCAACCTTTTTGATCATGTTGAGTGAAGAAAATCCTGTGCCAAAATCATCTATGGATGTACTTATGCCTCGTTCCTTGAGTCTTCTTATAACGCTGGACATGATCTCATAATTCTGATAATCCTCACTTTCTGTGAGCTCTATCTCAATATAACTTCTGTCTATCCCAAATCTGTCTATGGTACCTGTTATACGTTCTACCAGATCACTTTCTTCCAGATGCCTTCTGGAAAAATTGACTGATACAGGCACGATCTTCTGACCTTTATCCAGTCTGCTTTTCAAAAAACCGCATACCTGCTCAAGCATATAGTAGTCAAGCCTGCACACACTGCCCTCTCTCTCAAGCTGTGGAATAAATCTCGCAGGTGTAACCACCTGCCCATCTCTCACCCAGCGGACAAGTGCCTCCGCACCATATATGCTTTTGTCTGCAATCCTCACCTTTGGCTGATAATATACTACAAACTCAGCCGCAGCAAGTGCCTGCGGAAAAGCAGCCAGGATCTCCTGGTCATCCATAAGATGCTTCTGAATCTCTTTTGTATATACCACTATGGAGCCCGCTCCGTTTTTTCTGGCAGCCTGATACGCAATGCTGGTTCTGGCCATGACTTCCCTCGGCTTAGCAACGCCTTCCAGACCTGCTATACCCGCTGTAACACCCAGCTGGAATTCTCTTTTGTCAGATCTGTACTCATGGCTTATATGGACATCTTTAATCTTATTTATAAAATCAGACGCATTCTCATTACGACAGATTACAACGAAATTATCTCCTCCAAGTCTTGCTATCTCCTCATCGCTGTCAAGGTATGACTTCACCATCTGCGCATAATTCCTAAGTATCACATCTCCCTGTGAATAATCAAAAACCTTATTCACATACTTGAAATTGTGGATATTAAAAAAGATGCCTGTATAATCATCAATCCGTCCGTTTTTTATCAGATTTACCGCATAATACATCAGGGAATCCTGATTGGCTACACCTGTGTTGATATCTGTATGCATGATCTTTTCAAGCATGCACTGAGCTAATGTCCGGTTGTACTGAATAAATATCTCCCTGAATATAAACCTGTGTGTCTGTATCTCCTCTTCTGAATAGCCCGGACCATATGGGTAATCCTTGATAAACACAGTGCCACCGGTTCTGATCTTCATCTCTATATCAACGGGGATACCCAATTCAGCCCCTTCTTCCTCGTATAATACTGCGCTGCTTCTTTCTCCAAGCGGCATAAACCTGTTTTTCGGAATATCAACAGTAATCTCCGCCTTTCCCAGCCTGAGCCTGTCAGCAATAGCAGCAAGACCATTCCTTATACACTGGATTCTCTGCTGCTGTGTATCCGCGTCCCCACCTATGCACTCGAAGAATTCCTTCATCCGGCTGTCCATTTGTATGCTTTTATCAATTGTATTATCCATTCTCTCTCCTCCAGCCTTCAACACATAGCCTGTATCGTCCGGTCTTAAATATCAAAATCGACCCAAGCGCATCAAAAATTAATAAATATAAACTCTTCTTACATTATAGCAGTGGAAAAATGAATGCACAATGTATTATCCTACCCTTGACGTCTTTTGCCCCAGAAAAACAAGGCAACTGTGCCAGGTCCTGTATGACTTCCTATGGTAGTTCCTATATAATTGATCTCCACCTTGCCGTCAAGTTTTGGAAATCTCTCCTCGACAAGTCTTGCCACAGCCTCGGCATCCTCCATACATGCCGACTGCGATATATAGCACTTGCCTGAATAATCAAGCCCATCCTGTGCATTCTCCTCCATGCGCTTTACTATCTCCTGAATAACCTTCTTTTTGCCTCTTACCTTTGATCTCGGTATCAGCCTGCCCTCGTCATCCATGTTGAGAAGTGGACATATTCCAAGTATTGTGCCGACTGTTCCAGCAGTCTTGGATATTCTTCCACCTCTGATATAAAATGTGAGATCTGTTGAGAAGAACCAGTGGTTCAGGTCCAGCTTATGCTGTTCTATCCAGTCATGCAGCTCGTCTATGGACTTGCCTTCATCCCTCATGCCTGCCAGCGTGTCCATGATGAGCCCATAGCCTGAGGACGCTCCCAGAGAATCAACCACATAGAGTTTCCTGTCAGGGAATTCTTCCTCCAGATCCTCCCTGGCAATATTTGCAGAGTTTATAGACCCGCTTATTCCCGATGACAATGTCAGGTGAAGTATGTCATACCCCTGTTCAAGATAAGGTTTCCAGAAATCATAATATTCATCTGAATTCACCTGCGAGGTCTTCGTAGCCGCCCCCTCTGTCATCTTTCTGTAAAATTCCTCAAATGGCATGGTCTGTCCCAGATCATCAGGATGTTCCACACCATCAAGCTCGTAGTGAAAGCATATATATTTTACATCTATTTTGTCAAAATGCTCCTTTGAAAGATCTGCTGTTGAGCAGCAGCTCAAGATATACTTTGCCATGTTTGTCCACCTCTCCAATATATTTGTACAGTTCTGTCTTCACCTGTACGTTTTAATTTTGCATTTCATTTACTTTTTCAGCCTTTTCCTACTATATAATTATTATATTATCTACTATTGTATCATCATTGGCTTTTTATTCATAGTCATAAATACGATAAAAAACAGACAAAAACATTCACAACACGTTGTTTTAAAAACCATGTTGTGAATGTTTAAATACATCATCATTTTTATTTAAAATACAGTGGTTATCGCAAGTCGTTCCTCTATAAGCTTCTTGGCGGTGTTGAACCGGTCAAGATAATCTCCCGATATCGTCTCACAGTGTACTCCATGCCTGTCAAACCACGCCTTGAGCAAATCACTGTAATGTCTTCTCTCCCGCATTATATCCTCATTCCGAGTTCCGTCCTGAACAAAATCAGTTCCATCAGGATCAAGAAACAACACCAGATCCCACTCATTTGTTGCATTTATCGCATCCGCCATATCCGTGAGCCTGCGTTTTTGTTCGTCATCATCCATGAGCAGATCACAATAGAATCCTGTAGTCAGCGCATCGGTATCCACAAACAACAGTCTTTTGCTATACCTGGCTGCCCTGCGGACCTCGTCCTTCTGTCTGATGAAGTTCTCCACCAGATCATCTTCAACCATGAACTCCTCGCCACCCGCGTACTCACAGGTATCACGCCCTATCTCCCGTACAAAATTCGTGTTATATGCCAGTGCAAGATTCTCAACCAGTGTGGATTTTCCTGTGGATTCACCGCCGACCACCAGAACCTTTCTGACGTAGTGATCCCTGCACACCTCTGGAATATACTCCCAGTGTGCCGTTGCCCACTCGCGGATCTCTGTCGAGGATACCGGAACCTCCGCCCTGTCAAAGTACACGATCTCACTCTCCGGACAATACAGGCTCTCAAATCTGCCGGTTCCAAGATAATCCGAACCACAGAACACTGCATCTATGGGCTTTGCTATCGTGTCCTTGATATCCTGAGCTCCCTTTTCCCAGTAATAATCCGTATTATATTCTTCCTTTGAGACCGCCTTATCCTCTATCATGATTATCTTAACATTTGGCAGATGTCTTGTGCTGTTGAGTATCCAGCGATATCTCAGTTCCTTAGAGGTAGACTCTCTGCCCTCGCACCAGCTTATCATCACATACAGTTCCTCGCACATCGCCGCAGCACGTATGATATCATGGATGTGCCCTATATGAAGTGGATCAAACGAACCCCCATACATTCCTACCTTATATCTATACATCATTTGTCAGCCTCCCTTACTCTGCCGCCGTACTGTCTTCGAAAACGTGTGCTTCGTCCAGGCGATTTCTCCTGACTTCACGCTCCCATCTGACGCACATAATAACGGCGTTTCCAAGGTACACTATCCACATGAGCAGCGTCGCTATGTTGTCATTGCCACTCATAAAGTTTCGTGCCCACATATATATTGTAAACACATCTACTACGATCCATATCCACCACTGCTCCGCGAACATCCTTACAGATACAACCATCGCCACAACCGATGAAACTGTTGTAAATGCATCCACAAATGGCATAGCATCCCCAAGTCTCTTTAACAGTAGTCCATATAGGAATGTGCCGAGTGCCACCGCCAGCACCATGAATATCCTGCCCACTGCCTTCATGTGTTTCTTTCTGACCTCATGCGTCTCATTGTTCATATGTCTTGACCATACATAGAATCCAACAAACTGCATAGGCACATAATATAGCGCATTGAGCATCGTCTCTCCGTACAACGCCGCCTTATACGATATGATTGCATAAAGCACAGTATTCACAAGACCGAATATGTACGCTGACAACTTTCCCTTTCCCGTGCATACCACACAGATCACGCCTGTGGTTGATGATATGATCCCCATAACCGTATCATCCCAGTATATGGACAGTCCCACGATGACCGCACATGCTATAAGCAGCCAGGCGACCTCCAGCTTCTTCCAGCCCTCTATCTCATTTCTCACAAATTCTTTCAAAGTCATATATTTGTCCCCTTTCTCTCTATGTTAGTCCCTTACGCTACACCTCATTATCTTACGTCTGTCCTGCGCCTGAATAATTTGGCAGGTCTGTATCTCTCACCGGCCTGATATGCATCAGTCTCCTCAACATATTCCGCAATCTTTCTTCTGAAGTTAGGTGTGGTGAGTTCCATGTCCCATATCTGTTCATATACATTCTGAAGCTCAGTAAGTGTAAATCTCTCCGGCAGCAGGTCAAATGCCAGCTTCATGTCTCTCCTGACATCCTCCCGCAGTCCGAGCACCGCTTCTGTTATGATCCTTGCATGGTCAAATGCCAGTCCTTCACATTCCTCTATATCGTAACTGTCCGAGCTTCGTCCACATGAGCTCATATCTGTTCTGCGCAACACTGCCGTAAGTTTTATATCAGAATCTGCATCCTTGAGAACCAGCCTGTATCTTTTCTCATTTTGGACTTTACGTGAAGCTTCATCTTCATTTTTAACAATTTCTTCGCCTGTGCCTGACACCTTTGTTGACATCTCGTTCACAGAATGTCCACCTGCACCTGACATCTCTGTTGAAACATCTGTCAGTTCAACCGTAAACCATCTCGCATCCTGTGCATCATCTCCTGCCTTCAGATGACAGGCTCTGGCATTCATAAGTGCCATATAAGTTGATGATATGACCCAGCCTCTCGGATCTCTGCCCGGCTCGCCATACACTCCGACAAGCTTTACATATGCATCGTCTATACCTGTCTCTTCGCAAAGCTCTCTTCTGGCTGAATCTATGACATCCTCTCCCTTTTTGCAGAACCCACCAGGCATAGCCCAGCATCCTTTATATGGAAATCCACCTCTTCTTATCAGGAGTATCTTGAGCTTCTTCTCCTGAAGTCTTCTTACATCCTTGCACTCGTCATCCTTCATAACTGAAAATACAACCACATCCGCGGCAACAGATGGCCTGTCATATTTCGTCAGATCATATCCGGCGAAGAATTTCTTCTCTTCGTCACTCGTCTCATATGTCTTCATAAGTCTGCTTCATCCTCCTGTACATTTCCGTCGTTATCTGATTATATCCACTTGACACATCGACATGGTGGCAAGCGCAGCCTCATGACTCTCCGGCGTCACTCCGGCACAGCACCTCGCATCAACCTTCACACTTATCTCAGGGTACAGCGCCTTTATGATGAGTGCATTGGACACAACACAAATGTCTGTGCAGAGTCCGACCATCTCAACATCCTGAAGATCAAAGTCTCCCCAGCCTGTATATCCAAAGCTGGTCTTGTTGATGTATATAGCGTCCGGAACCTCAAGACCATCTGCGATCTCCCAGCCTTTGGTCTCCTCTATACAGTGAGGAACCGGAAGATGCTTTCCCTCGTTGGTTTCCATGTAGTTCTCATAATGCGTATCCCTTGTGAAGATGATCTCATCCCCGCGGTCAGCATACTCTTTTATCTTATTTTTCACATTCTCCACGATGGCAACAGCCTCCTTTGTCCCGAGTGCTCCATCGATGAAATCATTCTGCATGTCAACTACTATAAGTGTCTTTTTCTTGTTTTTGTCCATAATTCTTCTTCTCCTTCTCCATTCAACTATCAACTTAAAATTTTTGATTGGTAAATTTTCGATTTTCAATTTTCTGCTATCTGCTTCCATGAGGAAATCCCCAAAGGCACAGATTCCTTATAAAACATATAAGTACATCTACATGCGTCATCACTATTGCCATTATTATCATTTTGATAATATCTGCAAGTTGTTTACATGATATTATCATTTTGATAATTTGTCAACCTATTATTTGAAACTTACTAAAAAAACGGCAGTCCTGACATGTCATGTTCAAAACCGAACCTGTACGTCAGCACTGCCGCGCCATTATATTTCAATTACATTTAATTATATGCAAATACGCTGTCAGTTCACACTCTGTCTCAATTTTCTTAGAAGTACAAATGCAAAGAATAGAACTGATATAACCGCAAATACCGCACCCACAAATCCTATATACGATATCGCACCTTTGTCACACACTATTCCGCCGATCCAGCTTCCACCTCCGATTCCAAGATTGAAAAGTCCGGAATATATGGCTGTCGCCACGGCAGCCCCCTTCTCATCCACACTTCTGATGACCTCCGACTGAGTAGTTACGTTAAACGCCATGGCCGTGATTCCCCAGAATGCACAGAGAATGACCATAGTTGCCAGGCTCTTTGATGCTGGAAGCAAAAGCAGCAACCATGCAAGAAGCGTAGCCATAACTGTACCTATAAATGCAAATCTATGTCTGTCATACAGCTTTGAAAACAGATAACTTCCAAGAAGTCCCGTGGCACCAAATATCAGGAGCACTATGGTTATGACATTGTTCTGCAGCTTTGCGACCTGCTGCATGAATGGTTCTATATAACTGTAAACTGTGTAATATCCAAGCACAAAAAGTATGGTCTGGACATACAGACAGATGAGCACCGGATTCTTCAGGAGTGCCGGAAGATCCTTTACATGGAACTGCTCTCCGCTCGCTATCTTCGGGAAAACAAACGCCATATATACGAGCACTGCAAACGCTATGATTCCGACAATGAGAAACGTAACTCTCCATCCCATATACTGTCCCACAAGTCTTCCAAGCGGCAGTCCGGCTATGGTCGCTATGGAGGTTCCTGTTACGACCATGCTGAGTGCAAATGACCTGTGTTCCTCATTTACCAGTCTTATCGCCACCGGCGATGCTATGGACCAGAATATCGCATGGGTGCAGGCAACACCGATTCGGGACGCCATGAGCACTCCATAGCTCGGTGCAAGCACCGACATGATCTGACATATTCCAAACAATGCGATCGTTCCCATGAACAATTTTCTGAAATCGATCTTCGACACCAGAAGTATTAGTGGGAGGGACAGCAGCATGACTATCCATGAATATACTGTTATAAGCATTCCTGCCTTCGACTCTGATATGCTGAACGACTTCGCGATGTCGGTCAGCAAGCCAATCGGCATAAACTCCGATGTGTTGAATATGAACGCCGAAACAGTCATTCCCACAAGTGGAAGCATTTCTTTTCTCGTCAATCTGCTTTTCATATTATTCCTCTTCCTTTTTGTATTATGTGTTCTTATCTACATCTTATCTACATTTTTGTGGTGATATTATGGGTGACCAGACTTTGTTTTATTCGTTTTCACACGAATAAATTTTTCTATTTCCAATCACCAGCCACATCTTATAGGAAAGAGGGAAAACAGTCAATGCAATTTTGCATGATTATACTGTCCAAATGTTAGATGTTTCTCAAGCTCTGTTGTCGATCTTCTCTTTATCTCTTTATATCATGGTTGCAAATTGTAAGCTAATTCGCATTTATCCACTTCACAACCTTGCTACCGGCAGTCTTCACGATTGTTGAAAGCTGATTTCTGAATATGACCACAACCGCAAGGATTATAACTATCAATGCCACCAGCAGCAATCTCTGCTGCATTCAATCCGTCGCACATATATCCCACTATTCCTGCAATCAAAATCAGAAAGCTCATCATGGCCGTCTTTTTCCCACCAAGTATCTTGACGCCCTTTATCGTTGCCAGCGCAAGCACGATACACGTAAATATCGATAATGACAGCTCAAAACTGTCGGCAAATGAGATCCCCATAAGGATCGTGCCCCATATCACTGCAGCTACGCCAAATCAAAGTGTAACTACAAATGCTAATACGCTGATTGAAAATGGAAAGAATACCCAGCCCCATCTGGCTACATTCCACAACATCTTCACAGTTGTTCCAAACCCGCCACATATGTAGGTTGCTATACTCAGGATAAATCCTATTCCCATCACGGTATTTGCCACGTTTGCTTTCTTTGATAAAAGAACCAGTCCTATTATCGCTACCACTGCCATCACTTGCATAAAAATAAGCTTTCACGCCAATTATATAAATGACGCAAAAGCCTATTCTTGTATATCCATATAAAATATTATCTAAAGAGCATGCCTTCTACTTCGATGGTTCGTATGTCGCATTCTCCGGCTTTACCTCTTTCAATACTGATGGGTCACAGTAACTATTAAAATCCGGTACATTATCGATATTTCCGGCATCCTTCATGTACTGGGCCATGTCATTTACAGCCTTTTCAAATGTGTCATCGAAGATATTTTCGTATGTATTCTGAGCCATGATCGCATATATGGCATCCTTGTCGTTGTTCAACTCCTTCGCAATTATTCCCGCGCACTCGTCGAGATTGGCATTGATATAGTCAGTTGCCTTTGTCATTGCCTTGACAAGTTTGACACATGTGTCTCTGTTCTCATTGTAGTAATCTTCTGTAACCTCAAATGTTGAATAGAAATTCAACCAGTCTACGTCGCCTGTCTTCTCAGGGAAGTATGACTTTACACCGGTAAACAGCAGGGTCCCTCCGGCATCAAGTGCCTGACTCATATAAGGCTCCCAGCATGCCATCATATCTATCGAACCATTCTCAAGAGCTGCGACCTGCTCTGATGGAGACAAGTATACTATGTCTATCTTATTTATGTCGACACCCATTTCCTCACACATATTCTGTATTGCCAGCATGAATCCTGCGCCATTCATGATACCCAATTTTTTGCCCTCAAGATCCTTTGCACTCTTGATAGTCTGACCTTTACCAAGTATCAGTCCCTGTGTATTTGAAGTATTGCTGTTCGTCATCAAGGTCTTAAGCTTAACGCCCTGTGCTGCAACCTCGGTACAGGTATACTGCGACTCGGCTGATACCGGAGCCTCACCGCTTGCTATATATGCCGGGAGATCCGAACTAGACTCGATGAGCTTGTTTGTGACATCCAGACCCTCCTCCTCAAAATAGCCTTTTTCTTTTGCTATTACTATCTGTGCAGCCTCCTGTGGATCCGTGACACCATATATTGTGACCGGTATCAGACCTCCATCATCAGACGATGCAGCCGTTGTTCCGCTGCTTTTTCCTGAATCTCCACAGCCTGTCAGAAGAGCCATTCCCATGGCTGCAACTGTAAGTACACTTACGACTTTCTTCGATAATCTTCTGTTTTTCATCATAGTATCCTCCTTATTTTGACCTTTTCTGAAAAGCCCTGAGCTTCCAGTTGTTGATAAGCACTTATACTACTTCTGCTTTTGTATGTCAGAAATGCCGTTACTTTTCGATGGCATTTGTAACATCTGTCTTCCATTTGAGCACTATATGCTCGACAAACTGTATTATACTGAACATTATTATGTAGATCAGACCGATCATTATGATCGCCAGGAACATATCGTCCATCTTAAACCACTGCTTTGCATTGATGATCATATATCCAAGCCCCTTTGATGCGCCCAGCATCTCTGATACCATGAGTGCTCCGAATGTCATTGCCAGTGTGACCTTCATTCCGACAAATATATTCGGTACGGCGTTTGGAAGCATAACCCGTGTAAATATCTGGAACTGCGTTGCCCCCAGGGAAGTCGCCGCACGTATCAGAACCGGTGGTGTATTCTTTAGACCATCGGTTATGTATGGCAGCATAGTCATAAATGTACAATATGCAATAAGTCCTATCTTCGACGACTCTCCGATTCCAAACCATATTATTATGATAGGAAGGAGTGCGTATGGCGGGATAGGTCCGAGCAGATTGATGATCGGTGAAAACCATGCCTCCACAAGTTTCTGATTTGCAAATATAATTCCAACCGTTATCGCCAAAACTCCACCTATCAGAAATCCCAGCAGTATTCTCCTAATTGATACGGAAGCGTGCAGCCACAGCGTGCCATCACCAGCATATTCCACTGCCTTTTTGATGATATCTGTGGGAGCCGGAAGGAACTTTGGATTGAACCACTCATGCATCTGGTTCATCTGTGTAACTATCTGCCATATCGCAAAAAACAGGATCAGTGATGTGATACTCAATATAAGTTCTTTTTTATTTCTTTTCTTTTTCTTCATATCTGCCACCTCAATCACTCGTCAGAGGTATGTCACCCAGCCTCTTTTCAAAATACTCAATATACTTTGCAAAATCCGGGGATTTCATATCTCTTGGTCTGTCCAGTTCAATCTTTACATCACAGTCAACAGCTGCATTCTTCAACACGATCACCCTGTCTGCCAGATACACAGCCTCCTGCACGGAGTGGGTGATAAAAAATATGGTGATCTGGGTCTTTTGAAATATTTTCAGAAGCTCTCTTCTCATATTTTCCCTTGTCATGGCATCCAGTGCTCCGAGCGGCTCGTCCATTAAGATGATCTTTGGTTCATTTGCCAGAGCCCTCGCAATTCCAACTCGCTGCGCCATACCGCCTGACAGCTGTCTCGGATAGTAGTCCTCTATACCGCCAAGTCCAACCATATCTATGTATTTCTTTGCGATCTTCTCACATTCTTCTTTGCTCTTGTGATGCAGTTTCGGTCCCATCATAATATTTTTCTTGACCGTGAGCCACGGCATGAGAGCGTGTTCCTGAAATACCATTCCCGCTCTGCCACTTGCCTTAGTGACCTTTTCACCGAAAATATCTATTTCACCATCAGAAGGTTTGATATAACCGGATATCAGATTGAGCAGTGTCGACTTTCCGCAGCCGGATGGTCCGAGCACACACACAAATTCATTCTCCATGACGTCTATATTGATATCCCGCAAAACATACTGACTTTCTCCATCGTTGAAACTTTCATATTTCTTGCCGAGACCTTTTATCTCAATTGCTTTTTTTCTGTTGGTATCCAGTGCACCTTCCATGGTTGCCACCTCCCGTTATCGCACTATTCTTCAAAACCCATCGCGACTCTCTTCTTTATCATATCCGCCAGCATCTCCGCAGTGTGCTCAACGCCGACGAAACTGGAGTCTATCATTATCTGTCTGCCATTTATGGTTGCCGCCGGCATTCCCGTATAATACTGGTGATAATTGTCTCTCGCCCTGTCAACCTTTGCTATCATATCCTTCGCCTCATTTTCATTCATACCGAGAACCTCTATACAGTTCTTCAGTCGTTTCTCATATGGGGCATATATAAATATATTGATCGTATTTTTCAGGTGTCTCAGTATGTAATCAGAACATCTTCCGACTATGATGCAAGACTTGTCATACGTCGCGATCTCCGAAATGATGCACTGCTGAACGCTGAACAAATAATTCTGCATCTTTGGAGTTCCTATGCCCATCGGATACTTCATCTTAGAATAGGATTTCTCGTCATAATCTGAGAGCTCCTCCCTGGACTTATTCATCTCTCTGCTGGCAAGCTCCACAATATCCCTGTCGTAATATTCAATCTGCAATATCTCAGATAACTTCTTCGCTATCGGACGTCCAAGACTTCCAAACTGTCTTTGGATCGTCACTATATAAATATCATTTGCCATATGTATACATCCTTTCTCAGCTTCCCCAGAAACCTCTGTCTTACTAAAAGTTTCTTGTATCTGATATAAGTGAATATGCCTCCGGTCTTCTGTCTTTCATATATGAGAGCATCATCGCATTGTCCTTGATACAGGAATCTATATCTATATCTGCGTAAATGATCTCCTCCTCATGACCTGCTGCCGCAAGGACATTTCCTCTTGGTCCTATGATCCTGCTCTCACCGTTGAGAGTGGAATCCCCCTCCACACCACATCTGTTTGAACAGATCATGAACACATGATTTTCCACTGCACGGGCTCTCGTGTTGAGTTCCCATATATCAGCTTCAAGATTTCTCCATGCAGCCGAGTCAAATATCACATTGCTTCCCATGAGTGACAATACTCTGGCTGTCTCCGGGAATGAGGTATCATAGCATATCATGTGTCCAGCCTTGCACATCGGCATGTCAAATGTTCCATATTCGCACGTTATGCTCTCTCTCCATGTGAGCTTTTCAAGTCCCCATACATGTATCTTGCGGTAAATGCTGACGATCTTCCCCTCCGGAGATATCGCTATCTGTGAATTGTAAAGTCTTCCCGGCACACCGCTCTTTTCTGAGATACCTGTCACGATATAGAGTCCTGTTGCCTTTGCCACCTTGCACAGATAGTTTGTTGAAGGTCCCGGTATCGGCTCTGATATCTCGTAGTATTTCTCACCAAGTATTGTCGGACTGTATCCTGTCGTTGCCAGTTCAGGAAAACATATGGCAAGTGCACCCTTGGTCGATGCCTCCTTACAGAAATCCGCCATCTTCTTAAGATTTGCCTTCACATTTCCAAGTTCACAATCCATGTTCACCGCTGCCGCCTTAAAAATCTTTTTGTTCATAATACATACGCCTCTCTTTCTTCTCTTTTTGTCTCTTTGCTTTCTCTGTCCCATTCTTTGAATTTTTCTTTGATTCTTCCTCTGGTATCTTTTATTTATTTCCAACATGGGTCATCCCATATCTTCAATCTTGTTCCTTCACCTGATCCAAGCGCCTTCTGATAGAGCCTATAGCCCCATGCCAGGTCAAACAGCACCTGCCCGCTTGTCACAAATATCTCTTTTCTGTCATGCTCTATTCTGCCATCAGCCTTTCCTCTGACCACATCCCCCATACTTATCTGGGAACGGAGATCAGGCATAAGACCGTCCTCCATGAGCTTATACATTTTTCCCCAGCCGTTGTTCGCCTTGAGTATACTTCCAACTCCCAGCGCCTCGTCGTAGTAAGCCATGTGCATTTTCGTGTTGTCAAAGCACAGCCCATTTTTCAACCAGAAATCATCATCCGCTTCTATCGGGGATGTCAGCAGTACACATGCGCCGTCCTTTATCCATTCATTCTTTATATAGAGTGGATCCTTTGGTGAAGCTGCTATGCTCACCACATCTCCCGCAGCTATGCATTCTTCCATGGATAAAACAGCCTCCGCATTAATTCCGGTCTCCTGTTTCACCCACTCTGCAAATTTCTCGGCATGCTCTATATGTGCCGCCTTACAGTATATTTTCTGTACTCCAGGCAAAACCGAATGTATGGCAAGCACCGTTGCCCTTTGAACCGGTCCGGTTCCAATGAGTGCCGCTGTCCTCGCATCCTTATTTCCGAAATATCTGAGGAACACCCCTGGAATACATCCCGTTCTCATGGAACTTATCAGGTTGCCCGACATATACGAGATCGGCTCACAGCTCTCCGGATCATTCAAGGTTATCATAAGTACTGATCTCGGAAGTCCTCTGTGTCCCGGATTTTCTACATTTGATCCGTACCACTTCTCTCCGCACACATGAAAATCACCTCCCAGATATGCCGGCATCGCTATAAATCTTCTCTCCGGTCCTGCCACCGGCATCCCAGGAAATCTTGTTTCCTTTGGGAACACAATGGACAGTCCGTGTTCATTGTGATTCAGCCCACCCATAAGGTAATCTCCATCACTCAGTATGCCAAATACCTCCTCGCAGGTATCTATACATTCCGAAGCATTCAGTACCCCTGCTTTCACAAGGTCGTCCTCTGACAAAAACAGAAACTCTGTCTTGCTCATAATCTCCTCCTATCTGACACATTCAAAATATGTCCTGAAAATCTCCTGCACTGTAAGTTCATCACTGCCCCTCAATATACTCTCTATAATCTCTTCCTGCTGTGTGGTGCTTAAGCACCGCTCCGTCACACTCCGGAACTTGTCCGTGAGCTGTCTCTCTGTATATCCGGCCGGATCATCAAAATCACCATGCGCATGGAATACCTCCCTCTCTATCACCTGCCCGTCATTCTTTACGACTCTCACCATTCCGCCCCGGACATCCGGAAGCAGTTCGTTATATCTGTCATCCTCCCTTAGAGAAATTTTTGATGCCAGCTCCTGAATGTCACTTTTATTATGCAGCGCCCTCTCTATATCTTCGGGATATAAACGCCCCTCCGACAACTGGATAGCCAACGATACCGGCGTAGAGAATTTCGCCGCCAGAACATTTGTCACATGCTGATCTGAGATCATTGCCGCTTTCTTATATGTAGATACCTGTATCTCCTTCACATCCTCCTTGGTGAGCCCTTCCTTCATCAGTTGTTCTATCACATCCACAAATGGGTGTATGAATCTGCATCCTGAATGTACCTTGAAATAATTCTTCGCTATGTACCAGCCTATGTCATCGTCATCAGCCAGATTGTCCTCTATGACTTTTGTTCCTGTTATCTTCCCGTACACGCTTCTTATCAGTTCCTCACTGCTCTTCACATTGTTGTTTGACATGTAAAGTGCATTCTTGGCATTTACCGCCGCGATTCCAGGATAATAGTCATGTATTGTACTTCCCTCAAATACCGACTGCCACGTCGATACCTCCGGGAGCACTTCGCATGTCATGAGGTAATTTACAAATTTCTCCTCAGTCATGTCAGTCATGAGCCCTTCCACAACCGCCGCCCCAGCATTCATGATGGTTCCGTGCCCCAACATGTCATTTGTAAATCTAACCGAACGCCCCCACCTTGATGCAAGCTCATATGCACAAATGAAAATCCTTAAAGCATCTTTATATGTAAGATCTGCTCTCTCTCCAGCTTCAACCAAGAGTAGCGGAACTATGTGACATGCCGGATGCCCTATAGAAAATCTGTTTCCCTCATAAAGCTCTGTCGACACCATAGCCGACGAACTTTTCAGCACCGCCTCATATATATCTGGTGGAAGCTTATCCCCCGACATTCCGTTCACTATACAGCCCACGGAATCCAGCAGGATCCATCTCGCCCTAGTCTTTATTTCATCTGGTATATCTTCATAAGACATTTGTTTTATCCACTTGATCTGATCTGTAACATATCGTCTCATATCATGCATATTCTTTCCTCCTGCCTTTGTTAAAATACAGCGGCTGTCAGATATAAAGAAAAGGAGCCTCTCCCTAAAGAGTGGCTCCTTTGCCTGATCAACTGCATTTCGTTTTCGTTGGGCACATAATATCAGTGCTCGTATAGATTGTCAAATCACCATTTTTCAATTTTCTATACCCTGGCAGATATGCAGTCCGCGTATGTATACCTTGCAGGTATGGCATCTGTTATTTTACCTATTCTTTTAGTTATTCTTTTATCTCCTTCGACTTCACGTAATCTATAAACTTTCTTGCAGACTCTGACAGATTGTGGAAGTTCTTCCACACGATTACCGATCCCGTTGTCATGGTAGGATTCACAATCTCCTTCACGGCAGCACAGCTGTAATCCAGAATGGACTGCGCAGACTTTGGGCAGAGCATTGTCCCTATGCCATTTTTGACGAGAGACACACCATTTACCAGAGACGAATACCAGCATACAACCTTCGGCTCGGCGCCTATCATCTCAAACCACGTCTTTATCTGCTTCTCGTGTATTCCCCTCGACGGAAGTATAAGCGGTTCGTCTCTGAGATCCGCAAGCTCTATCTCTATCGTTGTCCTGTTCTTCTGCGACAGAGGATTTCTGTTAGGTATATATGCGATCCATGTATCCTCCTGAAGCCTTACTCTCTCATAATACTGGCTGTTCACAGGCTCCCTCACAATTCCCATATCAAGCAGCCCCTTGTCCACCATCCGTATGATCTCCTCGGAATTGTTGTTCACTATTTGATAAGTCACATCTGGATAAATCTCATGAAATCCTGCCACCCATTTCGGAAGTTTCTCTGCACTTAAGGTCTCTATAGTCCCTATCCTTATCTTGCCTCCGGCTCCATTGTACCTCTCCGCCATCTGGCTTCTGGTCTTGTCCACCAACGATATGACCTCCTGCGCCCTCTCCCTGAAAAAGTGCCCGGCCTCCGTGAGCTGCAGCCTGCCGTTATCCCTCGTGAACAATTCCACGCCCAGTTCCTCCTCCAGCTTTCTGAGCTGCCTGCTGAGCGGCGGCTGTGAAATGTGTAGTTCCTCAGCCGCCTTCGATATGTTCTCATACTCCGCTATCTGTAAAAAATAATTCATATCTCTTATATCCATATGCCATCATTCCTTTTCGGTATAGTTATGCATATAGTATATCTTTTTAGTATTTTAAGCACAATTTTCTAAACTAAGAAATCATGCGGGATAACTTTATTTTATTATGAATAATTAAATCCGTTACTGCAGATTTTGTCTACATACCATATCTGAGCTTCAGTCTGATCTTTATTTTCATAGCACTTCCAACTGCATAGAGCTTCTCCGCAAACACATACAGGGTTCTTACCTCGCTCTTTGTCAACGGCTCTTCTGATCTTACACCTTCCTGACTTGCATTTTCCGATCTTGTACTCTCCCGCTACTGTTATCATTCTACACCTGGTCTGAATCGACATCTTTCTCAACAACCCAGGAGCTGCCTGATTACATTCCACCACACAGGAATCATTAAAAGCATGACAACCATCACACACGCCCTCGCATCATTTGCACTTATCTGCTCCTGCATGACAAGTGATACGATATGTTATTTTATTGTTACAGTTCCTCCAGAGCATCAAAATAATTCTCCATCCACTGAATCTGCCTGGCTGTTCTCTCATCAGCCGCATCTGGCGTCTCTATGTCCTCCGGCCACTCATCACCCTCAGAAAGTTCCTGAACTGTAAGCCAGTTGTCCGCAGCCTCAAACTGTATAGTTCTCCCGTCATCGCTCTCCAGGCTCACCAGCACCATCAGCGGTTCACCCGGAAGTCTCTCCTCACAGCCAAAATCTGCCTCGTCTATTCTCTTTATTGTCCACATATAATCACACCTCTTCTCTGTTCTTTTACGCTTTCTCTATTACCGTTATTATACAATTTTATTCTAAAACTCCAATCGTCAATCCAACTTTTCTGAATTGCCTCACGGGTTCATTTGCACCTGGCACCTCGAGTCTTTTATAGTTTGCGAATATCCGTATAAATAGAAAAACCCTTTGAGAAAAAGATTTTTTCTCTCTCAAAGGGCAAGTTGAAAAACTGGAATTTATTTACTTTTCTTCACAACCGGATTCTTAGAAAACATATCGTTTATTCATAATCCAATTATAAACACTCCGAAAAGTGACCATATAATAAACCCTGTCATATTGTTTCTCCTTACAAATCGAATTAAAAGCCACCATAATGAGACAATGTCTCTGTTGCAAATTCTGTACCAACTCTCATAGCCTCGTAAATATCACCTGTTAACATATGAGAACACACAAAGCCTGCATGGTAGCTATCTCCGCAACCAGTAGTATCAACTATTTCTAAAGCTTCATCAGCTGGGACAAAATACTTTTCACCATTATAATATGTAACACTTCCTTTATCAGCTAAAGATGCATTAAATAGTCCTTTATACTTCTTGGAAAATGCTTCAAATATCGGAAGAATTGATTCCTCTCCACTAATCAGGAAATAATCTATATATGGTGCATATTTTTCCATCTCCTTAAAATTACGATATTCTACAAAATCCACAGCCAATCTGAAGTTATTATTCTTTTTTAAATCTATAATTTGTTCAAAACAGCCTGCCCAGAAATGTATAAATACAACCTCTGATTTTTTTATAAAGTCCAATTCATCTTGATTCAATATCATTTTATCAACAATATCACCCGTCCATGAATCATCTTTGTAATATCTGTCACCGTCAGCCGTAAGATATGTACGATTATTTGCAGTTACTTTATCCTCTTCAACTCTTACATGGCTTACATCTATTCTCTTATCAGAAACAGAATCCATAATAAATTTTGCATAGGAATCCTGTCCAACCGCACCCAATATTGAAACATTAAACTCCTCAAATTTTGATGCATGAACTGCAAAATTAAGGGCTTCACCACCTGCACGCAATTCATCTGTTCCATCAAAAACATCTACACAGAGGCACGGAAGTGCCACTAAATTTATCATTCTTGTACCTCCCTAAATTCCGATTTGTAAAACTGTTGCATTGATTATATCAAAGAATCATGCTTGCAGCAATCTCCTTAAAACGAGAGGCAGGTGTGTCCTCCTACCCCTCATCTTCTCCAATCTGCTCCGAACAACATCATATGGGAAATCATATTTATTGATACGGATTACTGGCTGTTTAACCGCTATGGTCTCAACCATCAGCTCCACCAATTCGTTTATGTCCATATTAATCAATAAATTGGACTTCCTCCCTCCCAAGTTTTATATTTCTTATGGTTTTCTTCAGCAACTTCATATCAACTGGTTTTGAAATATGAGCATTCATTCCAGCAGCGAGAGAGTGCTGCATATCCTCTGAAAATACATTGGCAGTCATGGCAATAATCGGGATCGTCTTTGCCTGTTCATGCGAACTTCTACGGATTGCCTCCGTTGCCTCATAACCATTCATAACAGGCATTTGTACATCCATCAAGATCATATCATACTCACCGGGCACGGACTGTTCAAATGCTTCCAAAATCCTTTTGCCATTTTCACAAATAGTACACTCTGCACCTTCAAGCTTTAATAATTCCATTAGGATTTCTGCATTCAACTCATTATCCTCTGCACAAAGGATGCGCATTCCATCCAGAATATCACTATCTGTCTCATGCATTTCTATCTGTTCTGTCGAAGAAACTACTCTGTTCTCCACAATTTTTAGATTTAAGATTACTTCAAAACTACTTCCGCGATTTGGTTCGCTTTCAACCTCAATCGTTCCCCCCATCGATTCAACCAGATTTTTAGTGATTGCCATTCCCAGACCAGTTCCCTGTATTTTGTTTGTTACGGAACTTTCTGCACGAGTAAACGCGTCAAAGATAGTTTCTTTAAAATCAGCAGACATTCCCATACCATTGTCACTGACTATAAAATGATATTTTCCATATGTAGAAGAGTTTGTCTCACTTTCTTCTGCTATAAACTGGATTATTCCACCTTCCTGTGTGTACTTTATTGCATTAGACAACAGATTACTGAAAATCTGCATCAGATGAACCTTGTCGCCATTTACCCACTCATGTTTAAGGTTTCCTTTTGTGATTATAAAACTCTGATTTTTTTCGTTTGCCTGTGAATGAAATATTGTATTGAGTTCTTCTATAGAATCCAGAATAGAAAAATCAGAATATTTGAAAACTGTTTTTCCAGCTTCAATCTTACTCATATCCAAAACATCATTAATAATTCCTAATAGATGCTGAGAAGAAATAGCTATTTTATCTGCATACTCTATAACTTTTTCTTTGTCGCCGGCATTATGTCTGATTAATGATATAATACCAATGATTGCGTTCATAGGTGTGCGAATATCATGCGACATATTGGATAAAAAATCTGTTTTTGCCTTATTTGCATTTTCAGCGGTTTGTAGAGCCTCAATAGCAATGTTCTTAGCCTTTTTCAGATTTTTATTAGCTTCTTCCATTTCGCTTATAGCCATTGCCTGAAGCTCATTGTTTCTTTTTTCAAATTTAACTTTTTGATTTGCAATACTGAATCTGGAAATACTGTAGAATAATCCAGCAAAAAGCAAGAGTATAAATCCTGTCATGAGCATTGTAGTAAGCCCAATCGTTTTCTGGTATTCTTTCAATACATTATCTACTGTCGCTTTTTTTACAATACAAATCAACATCGTATTGTTGCTTTCTATCGGACAATATCCCAAATAATAAGGCTCATCTTTCCCAAAAAGTTCTACTCCTTTTTTTCCCCCCGCAATCTTTTTATTCAGAGAATCAAACTCTTTTTCTGTTATAGCATGATCACTTTTCAAATGTTTCAGTAATGAATAATTTCGAAAAAAAATGTCATCCTTCTGGTTCGTATAAGTAATATTTCCATCATCATCCAACATGAAGAGATATGCACTTCCATCATATCCTCCAGGATTTAACATGGAGTCTAATTTCGAATGATCATACACTGTTCCAATCGCTGTATAAGTTTCCCCATTAATCGTATATTCCTGACATGGAATTGCTACCAAATAACCGTCTTTTTTCACTTGTTCAAATTCCAAAGCGACCAATTTTCCAATATTAGATCCGTTTCTCAAATCCAGCAAAAGCTCACTAGGCATATCAACTTTCAGTTTTGTTCCATCTGAGGTTATAGCTTTTCCATTTTCCTGTAGAAATAAAAGTGTACTCTCAAATTCTTTTTCCCATGCCTTAAAAAAGATTCGGTTATTATCTGTTTCAAGGGATATTTTCTTCTCTTTACACAGATAGCCCTCAACAAAATGTAACTGTCTATAGTATCCACTCACTTGCATATCATAGGTCTGTTGAATCTGTTCGACAACAGCTTCCATACTGATTTCTCCATTTACCTCAATATATGTATTCATCCTATTCAACAGAAACTTTACAAAAACAAAACTTGAAAGAATGAAAATTATGACAAACAATGGTATTATTATTTTTTTTCTCTTAATTATCTCTTGTTCTATTTGCACTTTATTTTTCAACCTCTATATAGTCTTCTGGTGCTGACGGTTGCTGCCCATTTGACATGGCCGCAATCCATGCACTAGATAATGTTGTATCCCCTATTTGCTCAATAGCACATTTTGGATTAATTTTTTTCAAAATAGATTTTGTCGTATCCGTAAGAAGAATGGAATATTCTTTTTCTGTGTCTATTTTTTTATCATTTATTGTTATATCCTTTAATGAGAATCTGTTTTCTTCGTTTTTGACAATTATTTTCATACCAGATGCAATCGGCAACTCACCATGCTCTTTAAAATAGCTATATTATTCTTTCGATTAAAACACATTTCAATATTTTCGTTTTACAAGCCCTTTAGCTTTGTGTCACAGATTTTCATCTGCTTTGTCTCAATTTTTTTATTATAGCATTTTATTTTTTCACGTCCATATTTTTCACGTTAATGTAAAAAAAATGAAACACTTACATATATACAGAAACAAAGAAATTAATCAAGAAATATGGAACCCGAGATCCATTTGAGATCATGGATCAGATGAACATTGTTGTCGGGGAAACTTACAGATATAAGACACTGAAAGGATATTGTTTTATGAGCTGCAAGACGATACACTCTACAATATGACGGATAATACAGAATACCAGGCCAATCTGTTTGCTGCCGATCTGCTGATTGAAGATGAGGAAATCGAAGATATGGTTCAAAACGAGGCCAGGCTTATCATATGCCGATGGAGATTCAGAGCAATTTCCTGGCGAAATAAAGTAAATAAAGATCCTGTTCTATATATCATAGTATGAACAGGATCTTTTTATAATGATTTATTTTCTATCTAAAATTTTATTAAACCGACTAAAGACTCCATAGTTTGTGTGTTTGACTTACTGTTTAGATCTATCTTTTTTTAGACATAAACCAATAAAATATAACACAAAATGCTAAAGCAAACACAACACCAAAAACATTTTGAATCACTCTAAGACTAACCGCTCCTTGTAGTCCATAAGTCTCTGCAGCAATGGCTAAAGCACCAAATGTGTTAAATACTGCCTGCCAGCCATATTTTGCTGAAAATCCTACACCGATTCCACCAAGAATTCCTATATATGCATAGATTGACGAAGGGAGCAGAAAATATAATACTGTAAAACATATAACACCTGCAATATTTCCGACAATCCTTTTACGGACTCTGTAGTGCATATCTTCCATAAACGGCAAAATCACGGACATGGCCGCAATACCAGCCCACATTGCACGTGGCATATTACAAAGTTCTGCAATGCAAAGGACAATCGGTACGCATAAAATCTGACATATCTGCCATTTTGTTCTGGAAGAAGTGATATCAAATTCTTGTATCAGATCTTTCAGATTTCTTTTATAAGTTCTGTTTTTATGATTTCGATAAAATACGAAGCAGGTAAGTGCTGCACCTAAAGCCATTCCGACTAATCGCATCTGATAGCTTTTTCCCGTAACATCATAACCATATAGTAGCAGATACCCAAGACCCAATGTAGATTGATTAAACATGAATGGATTATGGCATCCGAACAGAATCAACACAGCCAGTGCCGCAATATTTAACAGCATTCCCGATACCGGTGAAAACTGATTTGCTAAATGCGGACATACAGTCATAATTACAAAGAACAAAGCCAAAAGCATCGTAGATTGTCCGGTGCGGATCCCCAGATCCGCATTTCTAAACACCATGAGACATAATAAGACTACTACACCTACAATGCTGTTCTCATTTCCAAATAGGATGCTGAAAATACTAACAAAGAAAAAACAAAATGCCATTGTAACAGCTATCTTCACCAGATATACCCACATATGATATAATTTTTCTTTTCGTGTTTCACTCTTTTTCAACAGGTTTTTAGAACCTGCCTGATTTAACTGCAACTCCTGATAAAATGTCATATAAATTCTCCCATCTTCTAATTTATCTTAAAACTATATAATCTCATCTTTCTGCTTTGGCAGCTCTATAACAAATCTGCATCCACCATATTCACGGTTTTCTGCTTTGATTGTTCCTCCGGAACTATCTACAATCCGTTTTACAAGTGCAAGACCTAGGCCATTTCCTTCTGCTTTATGAGATCCATCTACCTGATAGAACTTGTCAAATATTCTGGATTTTACATCATCATCTATTCCTGGTCCTTCATCTTCCAGAATGAACTTAACAGAATCCTGTTCTTGTTTCAGAAACATCGTAATTGTCCCCTTTGAAGGGCTGAACTTAATCGCATTATCCAAAAGATTTATCCAGATATGCATAAAAAGTTCTTCATTCCCAGTATATTTAACTTCCTCCAATTCTACCTGAAAACCAATTTCTTTTTCTGTCCATTTTGTTTCCAATGAAAGAAATGCCTGGCGGATCTGTTCATCCAGACGATATTCTGTTTTTTTCATTGGTATATTCTGATTCTCTAACTTGGATAACAGCAAAATATTACCAACCAATCCGGAAAGTCTTTGGGTGTTAAATAAAATTTTTTCTACATATTCCTCTTGATCCGGAGACAGTTCTTCTCCCTGAAGCAGCATTGTATATCCTTCAATGGCATTAATCGGGGTCTTAAACTCATGAGAAACATTAGATACAAAATCCATCTGCAGCACCTCTGTTGCACGAAGTTCTTTTGTCATAACGTTAAAACTTTGATAAGATTCTCCAACTTCTGCTATACGGCTGTTCGTTTCCAAATGCTGTTCAAAATCTCCCTGAGAAACTTCCTTCATTGCTTTACTAAGTCTGGTAATTGGTTCCAGCAACTTTGCATTAATAAAGGAAGTGATCAGCCCTGCAATCAATGTATTGAAAATCAAAAGCCAGCCAAGCACAGGTATGCTGCCCGGCAGATTAAAAAAATGATTCAAAAAAGCAAATAATAAAGCAGATATGACTGTTGAAAATACAAGTGCCAGCCAGATTGCACCAGTCAGACAGGATCGGATCCGCAATCCTTTTTCTTTCTTTTGTTCCATTATTTTTTCACCACCTTGTATCCAATTCCACGCATTGTTACGATTTCAAAATCAGGGTTATCTTTAAAACGCTCTCTGATTCTTCCTATATGTACCTCTATCGTATGTGGGTCTGCCTCCGTCTCGTATCCCCATACTTCATCCATCAACTGTTGTTTTGTAAATGTTCTGCCTGGCGAAGCTGCAAGCTTATATAAAAGCAGGAATTCTTTTTTAGGCAAAACAAGACTTTCCTTATCAGTTGTAACCGTCATTGCATCATAATCAAACTCTGTTGAACCGATCACAATTTTGTGTTCATTCAGTATCTGTGCACGGCGAAGCAGTGCTCCGACTCTTAAAACCATTTCATTCACATTTACCGGTTTTACCATATAATCGTCACTTCCCGAAAGAAATCCCTGGCGCATATCATCAAAGGAACCTTTCGCAGTGATCATAAGTACCGGTATCTGATATCCTGCTGAACGGAGTTCCGACACCAGTTCATAACCATCCATAACCGGCATCATAATATCGGAAATGATCAGATCAATATACTCTTTATCCAATATTTCTAATGCCAGTGCTCCATCCGATGCACTTTTGACCTGATATCCATTCTTCTCAAGCACTTTTTGGAATAGCTGGCTTAATTCTTTATCATCTTCTACAATTAATATTTGAAACACGATCTTCTTCCTCCTTTATCAGAACAGATATCTTGCCCATCCAAGCAGATGCTGTACCAAAAGTACGTTTCTCTGACGCTTCTTTGTCAATTCAATTGGCTCTACATGATACGGATCACGATAGGTTCCATCTTCCAATACCTGTCGGGACACTCTTTCATATTCCATCATGCCCTCTTCCAACTGTTTATTAATATCTTTACTGCGTATTACAAGCATCAGTTCCGTATCCAGATATGCACTTCTCATGTCCATATTAAATGAACCTATTACAGACAGATCATCGTCAATCAGAATACTTTTTCCGTGGTATGAATAACCGCCTTCATATTCCCAGATATTAATTCCTGTACTTAAGATTCTATTTCTGTTTTTCGCATAATCGGCAGACCCAAATGGATTCCTATTATTCGCAACTGAATTTGTCATGATAGAAAAATCTGAAACGTTCTCTGCAATCTCCTCCCATGTATTATACATCATATCATTACAGATAATATATGGCGTGTGGATCTTCACACGATTTTTTGCATTTTTCATCAATTCTCCCAACTGATACCACACTACTGGTTCTTTGGAACCTGTGTGAATAGGATTTGACACTAATGTAATCTTTTCTGTCTCAAAAGTTTCGTCCGTATAATCGGTCTCGCAGATTCTTTCCTTATTCTCCTCAAAATATTTCTGATAGCTGTTCTGCAGCTCTAAAACTGCGTTCTTTACAGATTTTCTATTTGCCAGTTTTTTATTGTTATGAAAATAACCACTGTCTTCCTGATTCCATATAGTTTCAAAATACTCTGACAACTGGTTAACTGAATTTTCTTTCTCAGGTTCATCGCAAACCACTAACACGTCTCTGTCATAGTTCTTATGTCCCGGAAAATCACCCAGGAAATAATTGTGTGTATTTCTTCCCCCAAGAATATATCGCTTTCCATCTGCAATCAAATATTTATCATGCATTCTACCCATCATTTTCCACGGTTTCAACGGATTGGCCTTATTATACAGTTTAATTTCAACATTCTCATGGGAAGATAATCCATAGAAATACGGATTTCCTTCCATATCAATCCAGCTCTCCATTCCATCTACTAACAGACGAATATGTACACCTCTGTCTGCCGCATCATGCAGTGCTCCTAAAATCACTTTTCCACTTTCATCGGATTGAAATGCAAAAGTAGAAAGAATAATTTCCTTTTTTGCATTCTTGATCAAACGCACTCTTTGTAAAAGCGCTTCTGGATTCTTTTCTATGATTACTGCCCGTTCTGTATTTTCACTGCATTCGTTCCATGACCCATTTTTTGTTTCTTTTTTGGTTGTATTGGACACTTCCGGCTGCTTTTTATATGCAACGCAGATTCCGAGCAATTCATAAAAAGCCGCACATAAAAAAATTGCCAGTATAACAAGAAGGATTTTACATATTTTATGCTTTATCATTGTACATCACCTGATTCCTTTTTATTTCATACTTATACAATACAAAGTCAATCTCAATTTAACCTCAACAAAATTTATTTTTCATGCAGTAATCAGATCTATGCTGACAGTCACAATCGCCTTTCCTGTCTGGAACGACTCCTGCGTCAATTCATCGACCATTGTTCTGTCCTCCCGATATTATTTTCTCTATGCTTCCTGTCCTGTGTGGGTGGTCTTACCCACGGAATACCATTTTTGCTATACATCAGGTATCCTCCTTCTTTTTTATTTGAACTTCTGGACAATTTGTCCAAAAGCTGCTTTCTTGTTCTTTGTCCATGAAAGGACAAAAAAGAGCATTCATGCTTTTACACATAAATGCTCTGACGCTGTTTTATTATAAAATTGTCTTAGCTGTTGTTCCCTACAAACTGGAATTGTATATTAATTTTTCTTATTTAGCCTAATATGGAAATCGTTGGCTTTAGAACATTCTTCATATGTAAGATTAGTTTCATTCATTAAAAACTCAACAGCTTCCTCCTTTGTATTATAATTAGATTTTTCTTTCATATATCTTAACAAATTGGTCATATATATTCTTCCGTACCTCTTCTGACAAACCGGCGTATTTTGTATCCAACACCTTTTTTACGGCTTCGTACTTCCTATTTTTATCTTCTATATCCGGACCACGGTCATAATTAAACCTCACATCATAAAAAATGTGTTTCATATCGTTACTTAAAGCTTGTAACACTCGAAACCCTTTCATAGAAAACTTTCCTTCTTTTATACCATTCTCCACACAGGGCTGTCTCGCCCAATCCATCATAAACCAATTCTCCATCGGCATATTTACACCATATCCGGAATCTGACAAAAAGTCATTTATCTCATTCCAATTTATCTGTAACGGCAAATCGTTTTCTTTCGCAAATAAATAGTCATCACGCTGTAATTCCTGTTTTTTTCGCTTTCTTGTATTTCTTTCATAAACAATCCAGTATATTACCATTGCTGCTATAATACACACGCTAAATATCTTTGTAATCATGGTATTTCCTTTATAAATAATCAAGTATACTACGGTTACTACCGCAATACTTATGCTGAGTACCTTTATAATCAAACCATTCATTGTGTATCTCCCTATCACTAAAAATTGGAAATTAACAAGTCGACAAATTCAAATAAACGCGTGCTTTTATAGCTCGCCTCTCAAACGTGCTTCTATATCAGATGCCGTGTATAACACATCCGTTACAATTACCCTTTCGTCACGGATTATGTAAAACACTGAATAATTATCGACGAGCATTCTACGCAACTCCATTCTCTTTTCCGGCTCAGAATCCATAATCCTAAATCGTTCTGGGAAAGTGTCTAATGTAAGTATTTCATCAGCAATGAGATTATATTGCCCCATTGCATTATCCGGAGCAAGCAAATCTATAGCAATATAATTGTATATATCTTCCATATCCTGCAAAGCTTCTTTTGTAATCTCTACCTTATATTGCTTCATTAATGCCTCTCTCTAAATGCCACAAACGCACTAGCTGCATCCTCAACATTTCCTTTCTCTATATCGGCATATCCTTTTTCTAACTTTTGATGAATCTGTGTAACAGACATCATATCTGCATTCACTGAATTAGCTGCTTTTGGTAATACAATAGAAAAGGGAATTCCTCCTACTAATGATATTTGTTTTAAATACATATCTATAGCAGTAGCCATTGGTATCCCTAATTGTGCCAATACTCTTTCTGCATTTTCTTTTACATCTGGATTTACTCTTATATTTAATGTTGCTGTTTTTCCCATAGAATACACCTCCATCTTTCTTTTATTGTAACGTCTTTTGCGTTACAAATCAATCTATGAAATATATTTTCGATGCGATAGCTTCACATTGTTTTGATTAACCATTGCATATCTGAGCGTTGTATCTATTTGCTCATGTCCCAGAATTTTCTGTACCTGTTCAATCGGCATACCTTTCTCAATTGCTCTGGTGGCCATAGTCCTTCTGAACTTATGTGGGTGTACCTTTTCTACACCTAACTTCTTCCCCATTTCTCGTAATCGTAACTCCACACCGCTTTCAGTAAGTCTACTGTGTGGTTTGTTTAACGACACAAATAACGCTATATTATTATCTGTCCTTGATTCAATATAATTCAACAAATGAATTTTGGTCTTAGCATCAAAATATGCTTTCCTCTCTTTGTCTCCTTTGCCATAAACCACGCATTCCCGCTCAGAGAAATCTATATCATCAATGTTCAGCCTTACCAATTCGCCTACTCTAATTCCTGTTGAAAGCAGGAAATCAATCATTGCCCTATCACGCAGATTATTACAATTATCTCTAAGAATTTCTATTTTCTCATCCGGAATGGTATCTTTTACAATAACGGCAGTCTTTACCTTATGAATTCTTTTCATTGGGCTTTTTATAATATAATCCTCTTCCTCTAGCCACGAAAAAAATGTGGAAAGACTTCTACGAATATTATCAATAGTTACCTTTCCACAATTATTTGTCGTTTGATACTCTACAAGATATTTTCGTAGCATCTCGGTCGTTATCTTTATGACCGGAATATTTATTGTATCCAACATCTTTTCAATATTACACCTATAATAGCGTATTGTTTTGTCAGAACACCCTTCTAAATGCTTTGCAGTTAAAAACATATCTAGAAAGTCCATATTCGTTGTCTGCAAATAATCAGATACAGTATTTTCAGATAACCGTTTTACCAACACCTCTTGTAGTTTCTGCATCTGCGATGCATTTAATACTTCTGCCATGTCATTGATGATGTCATAAATTTCTCTACCCATAAGAGCACACTCCTTTTTGAAGGAGTATATCGTAGAAAAATCAGCACATCAACAGAGCGTATTACTGGAAGTTGTTTATCCAAAATGAAATGGAATAACCATATCAAGTAAAACTGCAAGAACTATACTAATCGTTCCCATTAGCGCAGAACTCCTCAATGTGTCTCTCCTCAAAACAATAAGTCCAATAATAAAGACTATCACTTCCAAAACAGATTTTGCATTAAAATACCAGCATCCATATACAAAGCACATATTGAACAATACTGCCAAAATCAGCGCTGATAGTATAAATGCCAGTTTGCTTTTCCCCTTTGCATACCAACAGACAAAAGCCAATAATGGAGAAACAGCTGTAAATCCAAACCAAATCATCGCATAACTTCTTGGGAAAAATCCTGCAATATAGTTTGAATACAAATAGTAGCTTGCAACCATACCAACAAAGAATACAAAAACATTGATGCTTGCTCTTATTGCAGAATTGCTATAAATAGAAATACACAGTGCAATCAATATCCAGATTGCAAAACGCCCAAGAAAATTACCAATATCTAAGACTCCATTTATTGCCATAAGCACACCTGGAAGTTCAGTTTGACGAAAATCCAGATATTTTGAGAAAGTTCCCAAAGCTATTCCGAGAAACAATATCGCTATGGTATTTATAAGTTTTCTATTATTGGATATTGGATTTTCTGCATTCCTTATATCATTCAAAAAATTTATCATAATTACCCTCACAAATTCCGATTTATCTTATATATTCAACGCACTCAATCAAACTTAAATATATTAAGTCCTGTTCCTTCATCATAAATTCTGTCAACTTTTCCATCAATTACTGAAATTACCATCTCACAGACTGCGCTGACAACAGCTCTGTTCAGATGTCCGCCAAACACTTCACCCTTCTCATTTCCGGCGCTCATATGGAGATGTGCATAATATTCTCCGTCCATTGTACTGATTGTTCCTGTAAGCGATGTGATTTCATAATATCCTTTAAAGCTGTTGGAGTAATATTTCTTTTCATCTATCTTATATACTCCGACTGTAAAATCATCGATAGCTCCAAGAGCATTGATACTGGCAAGCTTTATATTCTCATTAATAGCAATTACCTTCAGTTGCTCCAATATCTCCTCACCTTTGTCAATCCTTGCAATTATTGTGTTGTCAAATCTTTTATATTCCATTTTGTTTTCTCCTTCTATGGACGTTCCTAAATCTTCCCACTATATGGGTTCTGGGTTCCATCTCCCTGCAGATGATCATATTTTTCATACTCCTGTTTCTGCGATTTTTCCCCTACCGTTTCCGCTTGTTCAGATTCCGGCATGAGGTATTTCGGTATATTATACTCTTCCCCCTCTGATTCATCATCCAATATCAGAGAAGCCGCGTCTAATCCTAAATGAGAGAGTATAGATCTAGATGGGGTCCTGCCCATCTTCACATCTATGTAATACTTAATACTTGAGATAATTACAATAATTCCCACAATTCCACATACAACTATGCTTATTTCAGATAAGCCGATACCTTCCCCGCCGTCCTGGAGTAATATAATAGTTCCTATGCAAACCACAAGCATTATAATCCCCGTCAGCAATTCGATCACAAGCTTTCTCTCATCAGAGATTTGACCCTTACGCATTTTCACAAAGGCAAGTATTGATAACATGATCATCGTAATTCCTATGCTCATCAATATGCGGCCCGGCAATGGCTTTCCGCCCACATATGCATCAGCTGGCTCCTCTGGATCATATCTGATCTCCACCTTTTTTCCAATTTGCGGTGGAACCTTTGATGCATCATCATCCTCTAATTCATATTCCGTATCGCCCACGGAATACGCATAAATAGCCGAGTACATCCTCTCGTCATCGCTGTTTTCATAATATGACGATCCCACTACCTTTCCTGTTGCGAAACCGTAGTAATCATCCTTCCGCATTCTGTCTGCTGCCATCAATATTCCAACTATCATTATTCCAATACCAATGACCATAATTATTATAGCCGAAACCTTACTGCTTATATTTCCACGATTGTTTCTTTGAAACATCCTATACCCCTTTCCTCTAAACGCGCTCAATGTATCCCCTGTGTTTGTCCGGATCACTTTCCAAGCAAATCTTTTATTTCTTTTACTATCACTAATATTCCAACTGCCAGAAATATTCCTTCCCTTTTGTACAGTTCTTATGGTCGTGTCTATACCCTCTTTATGTTCTCTGTAGAAATCCGTGACCGAATTGTCCACTGCACCATTTCCATCCCATGCAAGTAATAATAAATCCCAGCTCTGTTTTCCGTGATTATATTCCCCTTCACCATATCACATCTTCAATATCAATAAAACTCCAGCCTGTGCTCCACCAGCTCACTTCCCTCATATACGAGCTTGAGTGAGAAAAATCTCTTCTCCCCTTCGAGCAACAATTTCAGGAATATCGCATCCCCACTCCACGTCGGAAGTGTTGGCACAATCTCTTTATCTATCCACTGAAGGTCCCCCTCATCGCATATCTGAACTTCCCCATCAAATCCATCTGCGGTGAACAGGCACATAAGCTCATTCTCACACTCATTGCTGATAAATGTCACCAGCCCTCTGAATCTGTACGATGTAAGCGTAAGTCCCGTCTCCTCCTTTATCTCCCTCAGAAGACAGTCCTCAGGACTCTCACCCTCCTCGGCATGTCCACCTACACCGATCCATTTGCCTTTATTAATGTCCTTCTCCTTCTTTGTCCTGTGGAGCATCAGGTATCTTCCATCTTTCTCTATGTAACAAAGTGTTGTCATCTTCATATTATCCTCCCAGGGACGTTCCTTCTGTACCGAAGAGTGTCCCTATGTCCTATTGTTATCATGACACGGGGACACTCCTCGGTACAAAAGGAACGTCCCTACTTATTCACTATGTATATTCCTGCACACACCAACACCAGCGACACCAGACTTATCGGACCAAGCGCCTGTGCGCCCTCGCGGAGCAGCCATGCCGACAGTATCACGCCGAACACCGGATTCATAAATCCAAATACTGCAACCCTTGATATAGGATTATACTTGAGCAGCATTCCCCACAGAGAATATGCCACCGCCGATACAAGAGCCAGATATATGAGCATCAAAACTCCACCTGTGGATACGGTGCTGAGTCTGCCTCCCATGGCAAAACCGGCAGCCGACAGAATAATTCCGCCAACTATAAACTGGTAGCCACTGAGCATAACCGGATTGTGTTTTACCGAATATCGCTTCAGGAACACCGATGAAAATGCATAAGCCACTGTCGACAGAAATATCGCACCCTCACCTGACAAGCTCATATGGAAATTCATTCCATTCATGTTTATAAGTACAACTCCCGCAAATCCAACCAGACAGCCAAGCATCTTCTTTGCAGTGACATTTTCCTGATGGAATATGAATCCTGACACTATGATGGCAACGAATACATTTACTGCCTCTATGATGGACGCCTTGACTCCGCTTGTATGTGCGAGACCTATATAAAAGAACAGGTATTGTATGACTGTCTGCAGCATCGCCAGCCACGCTATCTTGCCGGCGCAGCCCTTCTCCGGCTTTATGAACTTTCCTTCCAGCAGACTTCCAAATATCACGGCAAGGATTCCCGCCAGCACGAATCGCATACCGGCGAACAGTATCTGTGCCGACGTATCCGCACTCTCTATATTCCACAGTCCATAACCTATCTTTATACAAGGAAACGCACTTCCACACAACAGGCAGCACAGCATGGCACCGAACCACACAACACTGGTCTTCTGCATCCATTTGTCGTTTATCTCTATCTTTTTCATATTTACTTCTCTCTCGTGTCTTTTATATCATAGACTAACAACATTATATACGATTATAACTGCCAGTCTATATTCTTTGCATTCTCAGCAAGCAGCAACCTGGTCGCAAGCTCTTCATCATCCAGTTCTACATAGTCACCATTTGCATAATATCTCCACTCGGCTGTCATCTTTTTCCCTGTAAAGTTCGTCTCCCTTATGACCCAGAACTGTTTTGGAGACAATCTCTCCTGATTATTTTTCATCAACGTATAGCACTCTGTGTACTTGCAATTCTTTACTAGTTCCTTGACATCCATAAATGTCTCACGATTCTGAACCTGACATATAAGCAGACTGCAATTCTTCTTTGGTTTTCTCTGTACCCTCTCAATGGATATATCAAACCATGAACACAGTATCATATATATCAATATGTATACAAACAAATATGCTATGGAAAATACGACATCACCTTTATCGCCAATAATCTTGTATAGGAACCATTTATTAAAATAGAACAGGATCACGCCAGTCAGAAATGAACATAAGATCAGATCTGTGAACCACTGGCCGGCTATGATCAGCCCATGTGTGTTACGTGAATCTGATAAAAAGCGCAGTATCCATAGAATCAACAGTGTGCCAACCGCCAACACAAGAGCCGCTATGCCAAGATGCACACCTGAGTCAAATATCCAATGCCAGTTAAGCGGCAATTTTATATGTTTTATATCTTGCAAGAGGTACTGCACATCAGGATTCCACACCGTATTGCCCCAATATATGAATCCCCATACTGCACCTATCACAAATAACAAAATCTCCTTTTTCCATCTTCCCCTCATAATGTACCTCCATTCTTAAGCATCTTTTATTGTATATATATGGAAAGTATATTTTTATATACGAAAAAAGTCAATTTTCTTTCCCCATTGGCTCGACTTGTTTTTGGCAAATATTTCTTCAATTATCTCCTCGTATATGATATGTTCTAGTTAGTTTATGCTAACCATATAGATTATTTACAAGGGGGATTACATGGAACAGAAAGAAAAAATTAAATACCAAAGGAACTGCCTGCTGGGCGCGCTCGGCGCAGCGCTCCTGATCGTGGGGGATCTGTGTATCAGCATAGTACCCGCATCACCCGCGGACAAAGGACTTTATGTGAGGGGGGCATATCTGAACGGGGATTTCCAGCTGTGGAGAGTGGCTCTGCTGCTTGTGACAGGTCTTGTCGGTATGTTCTTCTATGCATTTGGCATAGACGCCATATCGGAGCAGATACTTCCCAAGTACCGCAAGACGAGGGCACTCGTCAAATACGCAGGGCTCATGTATGTCGCGTCCGCCGCGACACTGCATTTTCTCGTGGGAACACTCGCTTACTGGGTAACCTATCTGTCTGAACACATTGGAAGAGAACAGGCCATCGCATATGTTGACGACTACTACAATCTGCTCTTTCCAGCCGTCAGCATAGTGTACATACCTACGGCACTGCTCATGCTCACAAGTCTTATATCGCTGCTGGCAGGCAGAACTGTCATGAAGAGGAGCATGATCGTATTTCACATCATCACATGGCAGCTTATATTTGTGCTCATTCCTGACATCAGACAGGCCATGGGCGCCGACATATCCACACTGGATTATGTATTCAGTCAGGCATCAGGAAACACCGCCTGCCTCATCTGGCTAGTTGCCAGCTTTGTATATTCTAAAAGAAACAGCAATTAACAACCGTCTCCAAACTAATTCAAACATATAAAAAGTTCCATGCATCTGCACCGTGCAGACACATGGAACTTTCTTATTACTCTATATTAACTTCAACCTACAGCATACCCTCTTTTATAATATCGTGGTCTCTCAGTACCTTTTCAATCACCGTGCCCTGGATTTTCTTAAGTATAGGCCTCTTGAGCTTGTTCAGAGGTCCAAGATTTATCTCAAGCGGAGATTTGCCATCCATGAGCTTCACGCTGCTGTCCAACAGTTCACGGATATCGTACACACTTCCCCACACCTCAGGAACACCTCTGTCCACGCCGAGAAGTCCATACACAGCCTCCATGGCTGTTCTCACCGAATACTCTGTGGTGAACACTGTGTCACGAGGGGTGTCTGCGAACTGTCCGAGGAATGCAAAGTTGGTGCATCCGTCTGGAATTACATCCGGTCTGTCGCCCTTTGCTCTAGGCATGAAGAACGCGGTGATATATGGCATCATAGTTGGCACACAGACTGCGCTGTTTGTGGCCAGCTCCTCGATCTCATCTTCTGGCACACCCAGATGATAGAGCCACTCCTCCGTGATCTCCTTACCGGTACAATCCTTCATAGGCTTCTTGATATAATCGCCCGGAACATCTGTGAACAGGCCATATACCCATACACACACCTTATCCTTGTCCTGGGTCTTGAACTGTCCCTGTCTGTTGATGGTCCAGCTCAGCAGCCAGCTTGAATCCTGACAGCTCACTATACCACCCGTGACAACCTTTCCTGTTCTCGGATCGCGCTTGCAGATATCTACGATATATGGGATGATCTTGTCGTCAAGCGTTGTTACTGTGGCTGACTCCCAGTTTGTCTTAGATATATCAGAGCAGAACTTCTCAGGATGGCCAAATGAAGGATCCTGTGCAGCTATGTTCTTCCATAGGCTCCAGCAGCCGCTTGTTCTCACCTCTGCGTCACCATTTGGCGCATGGTTCTGATCGCCATAGATAGTTCCCTCCGTGCAGCTTCCATTTGTGACAAATACAAGATCGTTCTCAGTGAGCGGGATCCCCTTCTCAGTTCCGTTTACCCTGCACTCGATGGTCTTTGCTATCTTCTTGCCGTCTCTCATGTCAAATATGACATTTGTGACCTCCGTGTTGTACTGGAATGTCACGCCCGCAGCCTCAAGATACTTCACCATCGGAAGGATCAGCGACTCATACTGGTTGTACTTTGTGAACTTGAGGGCCGAGAAATCTGGAAGTCCTGAGATGTGATGTATGAATCTCTGGAAGTAGAGTTTCATCTCCAGTGCACTGTGCCAGTTCTCAAATGCGAACATCGTCCTCCAGTACAGCCAGAATGTCGAATCAAATACCTCATCGTCGAATACATCTTCTATTGTCTTGTCATACAGATCCTCGTCCTTTGTCATGAAGAGCTTCATGATCTCCATACAGCCCTTCTGGCTCAGATTGAATTTGCCATCTGTGTGGGCATCCTTGCCTCTGTTCACTGTTGCTCTGCACAGTGAATAATTTGGATCCTCCTTGTTCAGCCAGTAATACTCGTCAAGAACCGATACCCCCGGTGTCTCTATGGAAGGTATACTTCTGAACAGATCCCACAGGCACTCGAAATGGTTCTCCATCTCACGTCCACCTCTCATGACGTAGCCTCTGGCAGGATCAAATATTCCATCGCACGCACCGCCCGCTATATCCATAGCCTCAAGAATATGGATGTGTGAACCCGGCATCTGTCCGTCACGTACAAGGAAACAAGCTGCTGCCAGTGATGCAAGACCGCTTCCCACTATATATGCGTTCTTGTCATCCACGCCCTCCGGCTTTCTCGGTCTAGCAAATGCCTCATAGTTTCCATTTGTATAATAGATTCCCTTACTGTTCTTCTCATGCTTTCCGCGCTCCGTATTGCGGTACTCAGCATGTTCAGCCGCAGCCTTCTCCTTCTGAACTTTTGCCTTATTATGATTTTTAACTGTGAGAGCTGCTGCTCCTGCGCCGGCTACTGCCACCGCTGCTATCCCGATTCCCAATTTCTTCTTTGACATAAGCAATTCTCCTTTCAGTTTGCCGTCTATATCCATCTCATGCCCCTATAATAGCTTGCCCAATTTTTATTTCATATTTACAAAAAAAGTGGAATGATAAAATTTTTATCATTCCACCCGTTTTGTATAACTCTATATTGCATATGTACTCTAGCGATACCTTCTATCGACGCCCTCCTGCCTGTAATATGCCGCCTTGTTCTCGTACATTCTCTCATCTGCAGCCTTGACCATCTCGTCAAATGACTCCCAGTCCTTCTCATCACTTGACACATAGCCACATGATATCGATACGGATTTCACCAGCTGTCCAGACCATCCACGCACAACGTCATCAAACTCCTGCTGCACTCTCTTCAGCCTTCTGGTATTTACAAAGATGATGGCTGCAAATTCATCACCGCCCATCCTGTACACCTTACCATAGTTTCCAAGACACTGCTCCATACACTCGGCAGCACCCTGAAGCAGTTCATCTCCAGCCGCATGTCCCAGGGTATCATTCACTGGCTTAAGCCCATTTACATCCATGGACACATACACATATACAGAATCTCCCGGCAGCTCCCTGACATCATCTATATATGCGCTCCTGTTATAACATTTTGTGAGCTCATCTGTATAAGACCGTCTTATCAGCTTCTGCTCCCGTTTCTTATCTTCATCTATGTTTCTGGTGGTAAATATGACTTTTAAAGGACGTCCGTCCTCGTCAACATCTATCGATATAAATGACAGTCTGAACCATCCAAGGTCCTTCACCATGAACTCACCTGATACAATCTTTTTCTTGATCAGCCTGTCACCCAGACTATCAAGATCCATGAATTTCTGGGCACTTGCCTGATGTTCCTCCACAACCACCTTATGAACGATCTTCCTCATAAGTTCCTTCGCCCCTGCTGCCCGCTCACCAACCCTCAATATCAGGTCTCCTGCGGTATAGAGGGCAAATGTATCATGTTGAAGATCAAGCATATGCATGCTGTAATACATCCCCGACATGGATGTCAATATTGACAGCTGTTCATTTCTCTCCCGATTCGCATGTATCACCTTCATCACCATGCTTACCACCAGGCCGGCGGCAAAACACAGATACAGTGCCATGATAACCATGATTGCCATATTACTCCGGCTATTCACATCCATTCTATATATGACCCCGATCACATACTCTCCGGATCTTCGGAATACACATCTGTTTCTAAATCCATTAATCCTTCTTATGCCTGTAAAACTGTCTTCATCGTCCGGCAGCACATCATCAGTCACCGAAATGCCGATCTCATCAAGAGTAAGCCCTACTACCGGTTCATATGAACATCCATATATTTCTCCCGATTCGCCATCTGCCACTACAACACTCAGTCCATCATACATAGGCATATTGGCAACCACCGTGGATATCTCATTCTGTTTTACTTCATTCAGAAGTCTTCTCGGCTCGATTCCAACCTGTATCATCTTGGTTCCATCGTCGTTCCATGTTATTGCATACATCATCTTCTTACCATTTGATGTGTTCGGAGTGACATCCTGACACATGGTGAGATTCTTGTCATCAAGCATCGGCTTGAAATACGCCATCTGCTCCCCGGAATCAAAGCTATATCCAAAATATTCGGGATTGGTACCAGCATATATCACGCCATCCGTATTAAACAAATGCACCTCATCAACAGATATAAGTGCAGCAATCTTGCGGAGCTCCTCCACATTATTTGCAACCTCAGGCTTTGCATCAACTATATACGCCACAGCCTTAGCCCTGACCATATAATCTTCCTTGAGGGAGTCTATCAGATCTTCCTCACTTGCCTTATTCTTCTCGATTACATTGCTGACCTGATCCAACAGCACCTGCGAGGTCCCGTCAAAACTCCTGTTATTGATAAAGCTGAGTATAACCGCCTGGATGACCATAGCAACCAGCACGATCCCCCCTGTTATCAATATTATCCCCGGCAATCTCTTTTTCATATCTGATGTTCGATTCATAAGCGCTCTCCCCGCGTATCCCGCAGTAATAGATTTCTTTATTCTGATCCGTCCTCTGCTTTTACATCTCGCTTTCAAAGTTATGAATGGAATTTGCTATATTTCCACGAAGCGTAATGCTAAGCTGCTCTACTATTTTATGATAATCGTCCTTCATCCCCTTGTCTACCCAGTCAAGCATAATCCCCACAAATCCATACTTGTAAAAGTCTGCGATGAACTGCTTATCAGTCTCCGAAAGATTATCCCCTGCGCATTTCTCATCCACTACATCCGCTATGAGCTGATACGACAGCTTATACAGATAGTTTTCTATCTTAGCCTTATCAACTGACCTGTATATATTTGCGATAAATGGCTTGTTCTCAAGCACAGCCTCAAACACCTGTATCATGCCCTCCTGCCAGGTATCGTAGGTCTTCTTATCCTTCAGCGCCTGCTTTCCATCCTCTATACACACCCACTCGGCAAGCTCATATATATCCTGAAAATGATAATAGAATGTCATTCTGCTTATCCCGCAGTCTCCAGTGAGATCCGCTATCGTTATCTTGTCAAACGGCTTCTCTTTAAGCAATTTCTTAAGCGAAACTTCAAGCGCCTTCTTCGTTGTATTCGCCATCTTACACCTCCTCACAATCTTTTCCCGGGGACGGAGGTACCTGTCCCCATTTTTTTCGACAATTCTCTACTTAAAAATGTTATATTTCCTTATCTTTCTTCTGATCTTACGTCTGTTCTTCTCGTCTCCAAAGAAGCTGCTGAGCTTTTCAACAAACAATGTCAAATATCTGAACATAGATTCCGCAGCAAATGCAAATACAACCATGAGCAGGAAACATATGTTGGATATCGACTCTATGGCAAACAGCCTGCCGAGGAAAAGGCCACAGAACAGCAGTCCGACTATGTTGATAAGAAGTACACCATACTTCATCTTGTTGAACGGATGGCTGATCTTGATTATTATCATGAATCCGACAACCGCAAGAAGCATTGTGCCGGCTGTGGCTATGTCCTCACTCGGGAGATTGAAGACCTGTCCGCAGATTACAAGTGCTCCGACTGACAACACATCCGTGAGTCCTGCAGGCAATGCTTTTAACATGACATTTACCATAAAGTTTCCCTCTATACGATTCCTGTTCGGCTCAAGTGCCAGCAGGAATCCCGGCAATCCTATGGTGAACATGCTTATGAGCGATATCTGTGAAGGCTCCAGCGGATATGTGATCGCAAATATCGCTGAGAATATGGCCATCAGCAGTGAGAATATATTCTTAACAAGGAAGAGGCTTGCTGATCTCTGTATATTGTTGACTACCTGTCTTCCCTCAAACACCACATATGGCATACGTCCGAAATCCGAATCCAGAAGCACCGTCTGTGCCGCCTGCGCAGCCGCTTCACTTCCGGATGCCATTGCAATACTGCAATCAGCATCCTTCATTGCGAGTATATCATTTACACCATCACCAGTCATGGCAACCGTGTGTTTCTGTTTCTGGAGCGCCCTGACTATGAGCTGCTTCTGTTTAGGCGTAACTCTTCCAAATACTGTATATTTATCCACAGCCTCAGTTATATCCTTCTCAGACGCCAAAGTGGACGCATCCACATAGTTCTCCGCTCCATCTATGCCTGCCCGCTTTGCCACCTCTGATACTGTGGCAGGGTTATCTCCGGATATGACTTTTATGGCAACGCCCTGCTCTTTGAAATATGTAAATGTGCTCTCCGCATTTTCCCTTATTGGATTTGAAAGCACTATATAACCAATAGGAGATATGCCTCCTAATGGTCTTATCGAACCAATAGAATTCTCTCCATTAATATTCTTACTATCATCCGCATCTTTGTCGTCGTTGTTCTCTATATATGAAACTCCTGACTCCGCCATAAGAAGGACTCTGTATCCCTTGCTCTGGTACTCCTCTATCTCTTCGGATATCTCCTCATACCTATCCTTCATTATAAACTCCGGAGCACCAAGCATATAGTCTCCTTCGACAAATGACACCTTGCTGTATTTGTTCGCTGATGTGAAAGGCTGTGTCTTGAGCAGTGTCCTGCTGCCCTTCTCTATCTCATTCTTAGCCACATAGGATCTAATCGCCTCCATTGTGGCATTGTTGTCCTCAATGACCGCCGAGTAATCCGCCAGCAAGTGCGCAAATGCTCTCTTGTCCATCTCGGCATCGCCGCATCTGCCGCTTATCACCAGCTCTGTAACCTGCATACCCGGCTCAGTGATGGTTCCGGTCTTATCCACACAGAGTACATCGACTCTCGCGAGTGTCTCTATACTCTTCATGTCATGCAGTAACACTTGTTTCTTCGCAAGTCTTATTGTGCTGAGCGCAAGCGCAACAGTTGTGAGCAGATAAAGTCCTTCAGGGATCATTCCGAGAACCGCCGCAACCATCGATACAACACTCTTCTTGAATGTCTCTCCATTCATGATATACGCCTGGCAGAACAATATGATTCCCACCGGTATGATGATGATTCCAACCCATTTTACAAGTTTATTGATGTACCTGATCATCTCTGACTGTTCGCCGTCACCCATGGCCTTCGCCTGGGCTGTGAGCTGTGATATGTATGACTCATTGCCCACCTTGTCAAGCTTGGCATAGCACTGCCCGGACACCACAAAGCTTCCGGACATGAGTCGATCACCTGATTTCTTCTTGATCTCATCCGACTCACCGGTGAGCAGGGCTTCATTTACCGATATACTGCCGCTGAGCACCGTAGCATCAGCACATATCTGATTGCCTGCCGACAGAATGATGATATCGTCCTTAACCAGTTCCTCTGATTGTATCTTCTGCTGTTCTCCGTCTCTCACAACTATCGAATGCGGCGCATTTAACATGCTCATCTTGTCAAGAGTCTTTTTGGCACGCAGCTCCTGAAATATTCCTATAACCGTATTGCCTATGATGACCGGCAGGAAAGTCAGATTCCTAAATGAACCAACGATACATAGCAGCACCGTAAGTATGAGGAATATAAGATTGAAATATGTGAGCAGATTGGACTTGACGATCTGCCCCACAGTCTTCTGCGTACTTATATCCGTGTGATTGGTCTGTCCATTGTCGATCCTTTTCCTTACTTCCTCCGAGGTAAGACCCATGATCGGGACTCCCCGTGTATCCAAATTGCTTTCTGAGTTTGTATCCAAATAAAACACCTCTTCCTGTGTATATGGTCGGCAAATGTTATGCATCGAGCAGCATTTTGCATCGACTGCCCATGACATCTCATTATTTCTTTAATAAAGTTCTATTATAAGTACTCTAAGTAAGGTTATTCAAGAAGGATGGCAGATATTTCATATTTTTTTAAGAAACCTTGTATCTCATTAACGACAAGCGGAAGGCCATCTGGTTTGAGATGTGAATATAGATGTGGATATATTTAAAATTATTTTAAAGTAAGTTATTTGAGATAATTCACAGCATATTATATTGTAATATTACATTTTATTAATACATTTTTTATATTATAATGTGGATGGTCATCAAACTTGGGAGGATGACAAGTTTTATTTTTAAGGGGGATTATTCTAATGACGAAAATCGTGAAAGACTACCGGAGAAACCCGGAAAACATAAAGGCACTGTACCTAGCGATCGTTTTTTTGATACTGGGTGGGCTTGGCTGCTTGAAGTATATCGTACCGGATATCATTGCATGGACTCAAAGTATTGGCTGTGAACAGACAACCGGATATGTAAAGTATTCTGAACAGTATGATTATTATTCCGGTCGTTACAGAAAAGCCAGTAACCATACAGTAACCTTTGATACAATCGTCGAATACACCATTGATGACCAGACATATACCCAGACAGTATACACTGGTACTAATTACTTTAACATGGGAGAATCCGTCAAAGTATACTACAAAAAAGGCAATCCAGAAAATGCCGTGACTGACATTGCCATGAAGAGAACACCTACATTCACTTCCGTTTTCATGTTCGGTCTAGGTGCCGCCTTACTCATATTATACTTACTTCCCTTCAAGATAGTTGATGACTGAGTCGGCTAAACAAAATGAGCATAACACATTTTCCATCTGGGTTTTATTGTGTTACGCTCATTTTTTATGTAAGCTGCGAACCAGGTTTCGCATATACATCATATTCTATTATCATAGCATAAGCCATATTTGATATATTGACTGCTCTATGGTCTCTGTCCCATCGCGCCCTCAAGTGTGATGGTCTCACCACTCATGTACTTGAAATCCGGTGATGCGAGTGCCACGCACGCACGTCCAATCTCCTTCTCTACGTCTCCGAAGTGTCCCATTGGCGGCATCTTTACATTTGCCTTGAACGCATCCGGATATGCCTTCTCGAAGTTCTCAAGCTGTGATGTCCATGCGAGAGGACATACTATATTGACATTTATTCCATCAGCTGCCCACTCTGTAGCTGCAACTCTTGTAAGGCCCCTGATGCCTTCCTTCGCTGCCGCATATGCACACTGTCCGTAATTTCCAAAGAGACCTGCACCTGATGCAAAGTTGATGACTGAACCCTTTGTCTCCTTCAGATATGGATAGCATGCCTGCATATAGTAAAATGCAGCGTAAAGACCTGAATATATGGCAAGGTCAAACTGTGCTGTTGTGTGATCTGCGATGGTAACGCCTGATGCAGATGCCTGCGCATTGTTGATGAGCACATCTATTCTTCCAAATTCCTTAACTGCCTGCTCCACAACGTTCTTGACAACGCTCTCATTGTCCGCACCTGCGTTTACATCAGCCTGGACTGCAAGAACCTTGATCCCATATTTGCTCTCAAGCTCTGCCTTTGCATCCTCAAGCTTCTGGACATTACGTCCTGTAAGCACCAGATTGGCACCTTCCTTGGCATATGCTGTCGCTATTCCGTATCCGATGGATCCACAACTTCCATCACTGAGAACTGCACGTCCACCTCCTGTTATTATCGCTGTCTTACCTGTTAAAAACCCCATAAGTATATACTCCTTTCCTGGCCATGACTACTTTCTTCACATCGCATAGATTTCAGTCATCCATAACATATATCTATAAATTCATAGCCCATGTCTATTATTATAGCCACACTACCTACCCAAAACAACTCATTCACATACCTTTAAATGAAAATATTTATGCATATCTTTACTTAACCCACTATCCTGTCCTCTTATTAAAATTTATATAAACTTGCTTGACTAAATCCGATTTCGGATTTATATTGGATAGTGGTGCTTTCCCGATCAAATATCATATATTTTAAGAAAATACTTTCTCATTGCTATGGGTTTAAATTTGCACCCCAATAATAACTAAAGGAGTTTTTTCATATTTTATGATCGCATATAAAGACAGTCATTTACAAGAACAGCTACGCATATTTAACACCCTCTGGAAAGCTCAGGACGATATCTGGCAGGAGGCGGCAAGAAACTCCGGGCTGCCTGAAACTGCTTTCTGGATAATTTATATATTGACCATTGAGAATAAAGCTGAACTTACTCAGGCAGAGCTATGCGACACATGGTTCATACCCAGACAGACATGCAACTCTGCTGTCAAAAAACTGGAAGGCAAGGGACTCATTTCTCTGACAACACACAAAGGTGCAGGGAACATTAAATATTTATCACTCACGGAAAATGGAGTCTCATTCGCCAACAAATATATTACGCCACTGACAAATGCTGATATTTCATCATTTTCGAGTTTTACGGATGAGGAAAGAGAACTTCTGCTCTCACTCATGCAGCGTCAGCTCGATTACCTTAAGAAAGGAACTGAAGGATTATGGAAATAAGACTTTCTGATTCATTTACATATAAAAAGCTTATAAGATATGTGCTGCCGTGCATTGCCATGATGATCATGACATCCATCTACAGCATTGTGGACGGCTACTTTGTCTCCAACATCATAGGCAAGAATCCATTTGCAGCGGTCAATCTGGTCATGCCTGTGCTGATGGCGATATCCGCCATAGGATTCATGATCGGTACGGGAGGCAGCGCACTGACTTCATATTATATGGGGCTCGGGGAAAAGAAAAAGGCAAATGAAGTATTCTCGATGCTGGTGTGGCTTATCATCATCTCGTCCTGCATTGTGGCAGTCATAGGATTTGTCTTCATGCCCCAGATAGTCGAGCTCCTCGGAGCCAGCGATACTATACGCTCAGACGCCATATTATACGGAAGAATACTCATTCTGTCAGAGCCGTTTTTTATGCTTCAGAACAGTTTTCAGAGTTTTCTTACAACGGCAGAGAAACAAAACCTTGGTCTGCTGGTTTCAGTACTTGCGGGTATCACCAACATGGTACTTGATTTTCTTCTCATGTTTGTGTTCCGCCTCGGCATAGCCGGAGCTGCGGCTGCCACAGTGTGCGGACAGATTATAGGAAGTGTAGTACCGCTCATATATTTTGCGACCAACACAACAGGATCGTTAAAACTGACGAAAGCAAAGTTTGACTGGAAGTGTATCTGGAAAGCCTGTGGAAACGGCTCTTCTGAGATGCTTACCAACCTGTCCACATCCCTTGTGTCTGTGGTCTATAACCTGCAGCTTATGAAACTTGCGAATGAAAATGGTATAGCAGCATATGGTGTGATAATGTATGTGTCATTCATATTCATGGCAATATTCTTCGGTTATGCCATCGGAGTCACGCCTATCATCGGTTATAACTATGGTGCCGGTAACAAAAAACAGCTGCACAGCCTGCTTAAAAAAAGCCTTGTGATCACCGCCGTCACAGCCATAACAATGACGGTTTTGTCCGAGGTTCTGGCACTCCCTATCGCAAGAATATTTGTTGGCTATGATGATACACTATGCCGTATGACCCAGACCGGTATGATGCTTTTTTCCATATCATTCCTGTTCTGCGGATTCAACGTATTTGGCTCAGGTTTCTTCACAGGTCTAGGCAACGGGCTTGTATCCGCAACCATATCTTTCCTCAGAACACTGGTGATACAGCTTGCAGCGGTGTTGATGCTGCCTATGGTGTTTGGCATCAATGGAATCTGGTGTGCTGTGGCCGTAGCGGAGGCTGTGACCCTTGTCATAACTATCACCTTCCTTATAAAAAATAAAAAGAAATACGGATATTAAACAAAATAAGCCGGAGTATGTGATTTTTAATTATCACGCACTCCGGCATTTTTACATCACCCTATTCACTATGTTCTTAAGTTCCGGATAGCTGGACACAGCCAGTACATCCTCGTCCGTCTTGTTCTGCAGCGACAGATACCACACTGGTGTCATTCCGGCATTTTTCGCTCCCATGATATCCTTCTTGTAGCTATCACCCACATAGATGACCTCATCGTTCTTTACGCCCAGCTTTGTGGCTATCATATCAAACATCCTGCGGTTCGGCTTTTCTATACCAGCCTCCTCGCTTGTTATCATTGCGTCAAGTCTGCCCGTAAGTCCAAGTCTGTCTATCTTCCTGAACTGGATATGAGCAGTCATATCTGTACAGATACCTATCTTTATCCCTCTGGCTTTCATATCATCTATAAACTCCAATGCCCCGGGGAATATGGATATCTTGTTCAGAAAATTGTTCCAGAAGTAATTATACACCTGCAGATCATACTTAAATGGTGATACCCCCAGGATCTCCAGCATCTTCTGGAAATACAACACCCTGTTGTGCTGCGCCGCCATATCCCAGGCAGAGAGCTGATCCTTTACCATGTCTCTGCCTTCTTCAAATGCTTTCATCACTGTCACTTCATCTATATGAAGAAGTTCATTTGCCACATATCTCACAGTGTCTTCCACTGCCTTATCATTCTCGTGAAGGCAGTCGTATAATGTATCATCTAAATCAAATACTATTGCTCTTATCATATATATCCTCCTATGTATTGTGCCGGGTGTTCTAGTTCATACTGTATACATAGTATATAAATTTTGAGCTTTTTTTACAATCTCATCCTTGTGCGCATTACACCAATTATATTCATACCCTTAGGGGGGACGGAGGTACCTGTCCCCTCCGTCCCCATGGACGTTCCGTCCGGAAAAGCAAAAAACCTGACGGTTTTGACACCGTCAGGTTCTATAGAAAATAGCGAGTGATCATTTTTATTTAATTATATATCCAGCTACCGGCACTCACGTCGAACTTCCTTGGTAATAGTTGTTCCACCAGTCTTGTACCAATTGTCCACGAAACTATCAAATTCATCCAGATCTGCTTCACCTGTAACTATCTTCAGGTAAGTGTCGCTCTCTAGATTCTCAAGGTGCCACCAGTCTGACATCATGGTCTCGGTCTCCCCGAAGTACAGAGATTCGACTTTATTTGTACGCGCATCATTGAGGATCTTGCACGCAGTTATACGGGATGTATATGCCGCCCAGTCCTCCGATGACGCATTATCTTCATTCTTAAGATATGAATCACATGCTTCATAATAAGACTGTTCCAGCAGATTCAGATCATCTGGCTGCCTTACGCCAGAGAACACATGGCTCAGCTCGCCATAACATATCTTAAGTGCATTGTTGTAATCCACGTTCATCGCAAGTGGTCTTGCGGTAGGATCCACATTGAGTTTGTAGTAATCCTTTATAGCCTGATTGTCTTTATCCTCATATCTTACATAGTCAAACAGCACACTTATTATCTTGCACACTATCTCCGGGTGCTCATATCCCTTTTTGACAACCACAAAGTTGCCATACGGAACTTGGGTATGATAACTCGTTGAACCATTTTCCTCTGTGGCAAGCAGATATGGTTCCCATTTTGCTGTTGGATCGTCCGCTACAGCGTCCATAAGAGGATTATTTGGAGCCCACCATGGTCCGAAGAACGAACCACACTGTCCATTCACTATGAGTTCTATTATATTGCTGCTTGTCCGCATGAGGAAATTCTGATCCAGAATCTCTTCCTCGTACATCTCATGTATATGCTCCAGAGCCTTCTTTGCCTCCGGCTGTACAGAACCATACACAACTTTTCCGTCCTCATCCTTTATCCACTGTTTTGGAAATGCCCCATATGCGGCAAATACAATGTCGAGCGTGTACTCGCTGCTATAACCACAACCGCCGCAGAGACTTGTGTCTGCCACCAGCCCTACGGTATTTCCTTCACCATTATTTCCCGGATCCTTCTCAATAAACTGCCTGATGATCTCCTCCGCATCCGAAAGTGTTCTCGGAGCATCAAGTCCCAGCTTATCCATCCAGTCTTTTCTAAGCCATATCAGATTTGGTCCATCTGATATATTTGTCTCAGGTATGGCCATGATACGGTCATCAAATGTGACCACATCCATGATACTGCTGCCATAACTCTTATATATGTTCTTTATCGTTTCACTCATACAGTTGTTATAACTGTCTGTGAGATCCTCGATCATGTCATTTTCCACCAGATACTGCAGCTCATCCATGTCCTGGACGATCATCACATCCGGAAGATCCTTCTGTGCTATCACCATGGATACATTATCATCATACTGATTATCAGCAGCCTCAAATATATCCTGGTTCTGCACATTTAAGATTTCGTTTAATATCTGTGTGTATGCGTTATTTTCATACGTTTCTCCCTGTGGGAGATTTGAATTATTTGCACCGGACAGCTTTCCCAGGGTATAGGTGAGCTGTTCCGGATACCTTCCAAGCGGCGTTGTCTCCGCAATATGCATGGCAGACTCATATTCTGCATCTGTGGTCGCCTTAGACGGGTTGGAGGGGGTGTTATTGTCCTGGCAGCCACATATTATTATAAGGGTAATTGTTAGCACACATGTTATTATTTTTTTCAGATACTTGAATTTATATCGCTCTGCTGGCATATGCTTTCCTCATTCCACTTGTTTATGCAAATAATTTCATATATTATCCTTAACCCTTTACGCCTCCAGACATGCTATCCTTGTAGCACTTCTGCATTACCATAAAGAGAATGATAATCGGTACGGATATCAGCACTGCGCCAGCCGCAAATGAGTTGAACCAGTTGTACACATACTCTTTCTCGAGCATGTTCCAAAGTCCGATGGATACTGTGTAATAGTCCTTGTTGGCTCTGCATATAACCTTGGCAAACACGAAATCAATCCATGGTGCAAGGAACGAATTCAGAACCGTATAAACTATGATCGGACGGCTGAGTGGTATGATGATCCTTGTAAATGACTGCCATCTTGTAGCACCATCAAGGTATGCTGCTTCTTCCAGCGACTTTGGTATAGTATCAAAGAATCCTTTGGCGATATAGAATCCAAGTCCTGAACCGCCTGAATATACGAGTACCAGAGCAACCCTGATGAGCGAGCCTTCTGAAAGTCCCAGAACCTTAAGGATGTAATACACAGCTATCATAGCCATGAATCCCGGGAACATTCCAAGGATAAGTGCCACATTCATAAATGGCTTTCTCAGTCTGAAACGCATTCTTGACATACAGTATGAAACTGCAAGCACGAACGCTGTTGATATTATACATGAGAAAATTGCTATTATCAAAGTATTCTTGAACATCTGCATGAAATTCAGAATACCTGTGTCTGTAAAAAGCTTTGTATAGTTCGCCAGAGTCAGAGACTTTGGCAGCAGAGTTGAAACATACTGTCCTTTCTCTCCTCTGAAGCTTATCATGATTATCCATGCGATCGGCAGTACCCAGATAACCGAAAGGATTACCAGTATGATATGAACCACGATGTCTCCCAGTGTCCATTTGCTTCTTGCTTTAATCCCATTATTTGATTTAGCCATTACTGAAATCCCTCCTCATCTTTATATGATGCGGTGTTGTGGTAAGTTACCAGTGACACAACAGCGAGAACTATGAATGTCATGATACCTATAACAGCACCTAAGTTGTAGTACTGGTTATCAACCGTCAGTTTATAGAGCCATGTGACAAGAAGATCTGTCTTTCCGGCAGTCTTTCCAACCGGAGTAGGCGCTCCATTTGACAGAAGGTAGATAACGTTGAAGTTGTTGATATTTCCCGCAAATGTTGTTATCAGATATGGTGCTGTGACAAACAACATATAAGGAAGAGTGATCTTGAAGAAGATCTTTACCGGGCCTGCGCCGTCAACTCTCGCAGCCTCGTATATCTCCTCCGGTATGCTCTGGAGAATTCCTGTGACCTGCATGACGGTAAATGGAATTCCTATCCAGATATTGATAACAATTACCATGACTCTGGCAAGTGTTGCATTGCTCCAGAATGGAATAGCATTGTCGATTATTCCGTTATTTATAAGTAATGTATTGACGATACCATTCTGGCTGAAGATTGTTCTCATCAGAAGAAGTGATACGAACTGCGGAACCGCTGCTGAGAGCATGAAGATCGCTCTCCACATACCTTTTGCCCTGGTTCCCCTTCTGTTGATCACCATTGCGAGTATCATTCCAAGGAAGTAGTTACTGAATGTGGCTGCCACAGCCCAAACAAGTGTCCAGCCAAGCACTGACCAGAATGTACTTCCTATTGCATCACTAAAGTTCAATATCTTTGCAAAATTCTTCAGTCCAACCCAGTTGAATATAACTGTATGTGAACCAAGCTTGCTGTAATTTGTAAATGCCATAAATATCATGAAAACCAATGGCAATATCGTAAATACAACGACTCCAAGTACAGGAAGTGGAAGAAGGAATGCATGAAGATTGCTGTCAAACAGACTCTTCACATCGTCCTTAAACTTTGGAACCTTTTTGCCCTTATCCCACAGGCAATACGCTTTGTATGCGCTCTCTATACTTACTACCCAAAGGCAGATGAATGCGAAAATTATAAACAGTGTTGCCACACCGTACAGGAGCATGAGCAGAGAGTTGTCACCCTGGGTATATTCAAATACACCCTTTGCCTCATTCCAGACCTTCTGCTGTTCCTGACCACCCAGATGGAAGATATCCACCAGTAGTGATGCTCCATGCTTTATCATAAACCATATAAACAGTACCTCAAGTACCAGGTACGAAAATCCCTTTACAAACTGTTTTCTGACTATGCTTCCAAACCCCAAGATCAGAAATGAAATTCTGGTAGCTATGTCTCCATTTGCCGCTGCCTGTGCAACGGTATATGGGTAATCAGATCTTCGTATTTTCTTTATTTTGCTTTTTTTATTTGTTATAGCCTGAGCCATCCTAACACCTCCGTCTCAAAGTAAATCATTATCTCTTCTTATTACAAGTGCCCCATCACCTGTAGATGAATGGAGCACCTGTTTTTGAAATATATAACTAGTATTTTTACTGTGCTACATCAGTGTTAAGTGATGTGTTGAATGACTCTGTCATATCTGCTGCGTTGTCATGTGTAACCTCACCATTTACGAGAGACTTACCAAAGTTTTCTGCTGGTGTCCAGTAGTTGCCCATCTTAGGAACAAATGGCTGGATGAATGCTGTTGTATCGAATGTTGCATTCTGAGCTGCTACAAGTGCATCGCCCTTAACTGCATCGCTCTCAAGAAGGCTTGTGTTACATGGAACGATGTTTCTTGCTGTGTAGTGTGACTCCTGTGATGCCTCATTTCCAAGGTAGAGTGCAAGTGCAACTGCAACCTGTGGATACTCACAGTTAGGATTTACAGCGATTGCCTTTGATCCTGCAAATGAGAGGAGCTGCTTGTCCTCACCGCCGATCTTGGCTGTTGGCATAACTGCGATTCCGAGATCATCTCCAAGTGCATCGTGTAATGCTGCGTAGTCCCATGAGCCCGAGAACATTGCTGATATTGAACCATCTGTCATACCTGAGATACCAACACCTGACTCATCGTTTACAAAGTTCTTGTTGTTTACAAGATCTACCAGGTAGTCTGTAACAGCCTTGCCGTTGTCACCACCGAAGTTGATTCCTGCATCATTGTCTGTACCATCACCGAATAATGTTCCGCCATTTGCAAGGTAGAATGCTGCGATGTACCATGAGTTTGTGAGTGGGAATGAAACCTTACCCTTCTCAAGCATTGTGTCAAGGCTCTTTACATCATCCTCTGTAAATGTCTTCTTGTTGTAGTACATAAACCATGTATTTGTTGTAAATGGCACACCATAGATACCTCCATCAACTGTGATAGAATCTACGATCGCCTGTGAATTTGTTGACTTAACATAATCTGCTGTGCTTCCGCCGAGCTCTGAGATGGCACCTGCATCGATCAGAGTCTGTAACTGGTCATTTGCGAACATGTATACATCTGCTGACGCTGAAACGTCCTGTGTAACAGTCTTTCCTGCATCACCCTCACTACATGTACCATAGTCAAATGTGATATCCCAGTTTGGATGCTCTTTCTTGAATGCCTCACATGTTGTCTGTAACCACTCGCCGTAATCAGGTGACTGATCCTCAGCTGGTCCCCATACTGTAAGTGTTGTCTTGATCGCCTCTTCCTCTGAAGCTGCCTCTGTTGCATCTGTAGCCTCTGTTGCATCACTCTTTGCTGCTGTTGTTGACTCATCCTTTCCTGAATCTCCACATCCTGCCAGCATTGACATTCCCATTACACCCGCAAGTGCAACTGCTGCAAATCTCTTAACTTTCATAACCGTTCCTCCTTAAAAATGTAGTTTTGATTGAATGTTTTTAACACCTTTGCAGTACCTTTACCTTATGTCATTATTATAAGAAAACGTTTCCAATCCGTATATATCAATGATTTTAGAATCATGTTGGATTTTTTAGATATGTTGTTTTTTTGATGGGCGGGCGCCCCCAGAGTGTTAGCAATGTTATTATGTCTCTCATATATAGATTTTATTACATATATAGATTCTGTTTTATTTTTCGCCGATAACTGGATTTGTTATTATAAAGTATAAAAAAATGTACCTCTTGAGCCTTAATATGCTTCAAGAGGTACATCCACTCTTTGTATTTTTGTATGATTTTCTAGTTTTCTACTCTCTTTGGGAAGTGGAGCATTACTTTCGTGCCGACTCCCGGGGTGCTTTCGATCTTCACCGCGTACTTCTCTCCATAATATAGCTTGATCCTCTCGTTTACATTTGACACACCGTAGCCATTGGACGACTTGGACAGGATCAGGGCGGCCTGGGTCTTTGTCATTCCAACTCCGTTGTCTGACACAGTGAAATCAAGAAAATCTCCATTCTCCTTTCCCTCTATGCGTATCTCTCCTCTGCCGTCAGTCTTGACGTCAATTCCATGCCCTATCGCGTTTTCAAGCAGCGGCTGGAGTATCAGATTCAATGTTTCATACTTCAGAATACTGTCATCTATGTCGTACACCACATCAAAGCTGTTGTCATGCATGGCAAGCTGTATATCAAGATACGACTTGATATTTGCTATCTCATCTTTGACAAGCAGGATGTTTTTCCCTTTGTTCAGGGCTGTCCTGTAGAATGTGGACAGAGACAAGGTGATCCGGCTTATGTCTTCCTGCTCCGCCTCAAGGGCTTTCCAATTGATCATAGACAGAGAATTATACAGGAAATGCGGATTGATCTGGGCCTGAAGTGCCCTCATCTCGTATTCCTTTTCCTTGATCTTGCTCTGATATACCTCATTGACAGTCTCATCAAGGCGCTTACTCATGCTGTTATAGCCATTTATAAGATCACCGATCTCATCTGTACTGTCATTTTCTATAACCATGCCCAGATTTCCTGTCTCGGTGGCCTTCATAGTCTTCTGAAGATTTTTGATTCGCTTCGTTATAAATTCTGATACCATATTTATACATAATATACCTGCGAGCATACTTATCAGAAGTGCCGCCACCGCTATTATAAGTATCGGGCGAACCGATGAGATTATAAGTCTGTTCGGTTTGTATACACATATGTTCCAGCCTGTCGCCTTGGACGTCTTATCTATGAACTGATACCCCGAATTTTCCATCTCTCTCAAAACATCGAATTTGTCCACATCCAATTCATATGCTGACTGCTCATCAGCAAATGTATTCTTGTTGAATATCATATGTCCATACTCATCCTCTATGATAAGCCCATAATTATCAAACATTGTCTCTGTATAAAACGGTTGAAATACACTGTCATAATCCACGCCTACATACAAAACGCCCTTGGCGCCTTTCTGCTCCAGCATAGCCATCCTGCTGACTGAAAATGCAGTGCGGCTTTCCAGGTCAATATGCCAGTGTATATTGTTATCCAGGTCATCATACTCATGCGTTCCGTCCGCCAGATCTTTTAGCGGTGCAACCGTTGACCCATGTTTTACATCACTGGCATCAGTATATATCGTGACCTGATTTACATCCTCATGGAAATACATGATTGATGCCAGCAGAGGATCGATCACCGTACTGAACTGCTCATAATTCTGATATGCCGACTGATCCGCGCTCAGTATCTTTGCAATCGACTGGTTATACGATATATATTTAGAGAGATTGTTGTATATCTCCAATTCATTGTCCATGGAATCCGTGGTCTGGCTGACATAAGATTCCAGGATCGTTGTCTCCCGGTCCCACAGGATCTTTTTCATCTCCATATATGTTATACCCAGTATTATCATAACAGGCACAAGTCCGGCCAGCAGATAAATAACAACCATTTTGCCAGTCAGCTTCATATCACGAAATCTCTTCTTGACTCCACCTTTGTTCATCTACGATCCCCCTGCTTAACGAGTTCTGCAATCGCCCTTTTCCAAGTCTGCTGTATGTCTACTCACCGCCTGCAACACCGCTCTCCCTGAATTTCTGAGGACTCACTCCATAAAACTCCCTGAAACTCGAGCAAAAGTAAGATACATTCTGATAACCACACATCGCACCTATATCTACAATCTTCGCCATACTATTCTCAAGCATATCCCTTGCCCTCTCCATTCTGTATGACTTGATAAATTTGCTCAGGTTCTGTCCCGTCTCTTTTTTAAACACTGTGCTGAGATAACTTGGGGCAAGATATACCATATCCGCAAGCATATCTATGCCAAGCTCGCTCCCGTAATTCCTGTAAATATACTGCTTTACCATCTCCACTTCCTTATGTCCGGTCTGACTCTTGTCCTCAAAGCAGGCCGCCAGTCTATCTATCGCAACCTCAACCAGGCCTGTAAGGCTCTGAAAATCCGTCGTCATATACATCTTTTCAACATCCTTGTTAAGATCCGCCTCACTGGTCCCATCTATACTGCCGTATATGTCTTTCAAAAGATTTGAGTAGAGAAACTTTATATATATCTGTGAGCACTCATTCTTGTGCCTGTACTTTTCACAGAATTTGTCAAAATGTTCCCTGAGGGCCTCCACATCCTTCATCTTGATATCCTGTTTCATCTGTTTCATGAGAGTGTCATCATCAAACTGGATCATTCCTGATGAATCACTCTCCATATTTGGGTAGAACACCTTTATCTCCGGATGATAAAACTTATTGTCCATAAGCTCATCAAGCTCATCAACCTTCTGTTTCATGTCCTCAGGTTTCTCTATATCCGATGAAACTGCTATAAAACATTCCTCATCGTAATCACTTTTAATTATTTTGACAAGCTCCTGGGCCGTGTAAACCGCATCTGTTTCGTCGCCCAGAAAAATAAGTTCCTGCTGTTGATTCAGATTGAGGTATCTCTGTATTCCAAGTGCCATTATCTTCTCATTTTTCTTGAAATCTACATCTCGTCTTCCAAAGAAATCGTGATTAAATTCAACCAGCAGAATTCTCTTAAATCTGGCGAAATTCAGGTTCAGACCGTTGTACTCTCTGCGTATACTCTCTATATCTTCGCCATTTACAAGCATATATAGCGCATGCTCATAAAGGAATTCCATGCTCTTGCTCTTGAGCTCATCCGAGGCTTTAGCCGCCTCAAGCTCATCCACAACCTTCTCCAGCGTATCCTTAAACTCCTTTGGATCGACCGGTTTCAGTATATAATCCACAACCCCCAACCTTATTGCTCTCTTAGCATAGTCAAATTCATTGCAGCCGCTGAATATCACACATCTCATTTTCTTCTTCTCATTTACCACATTGTCAATGAGTTCTATACCGTCCATGAAAGGCATCTTCACATCGGTGAGAAGGATATCATAATCCTCCTGACGTATCTTCTCCAGTGCATCAAGACCGTTTACCGCCTCGTCAATATCAAATTCCATATTCAACTTTTTCAGGAGGAATCTTATCCCGTTTCTCTCTATTCTCTCGTCATCAACGATCAGTATTCTATACATCTCTCCACTGCCTTTCTTTTTCTTGATGTGAACTGTTTTCGTATCGCATTCCAACTTTAGTAAATTTAATTATAACCGACTTACTTCCTATATGCCACCAAAACCTAAATCAAAAGGGGACGGAGGTACCTGTCCCCTCCGTCCCCTGCTGGGAAATAACCTAGCTTTATATTACAATCTCCAGATGTCCTTGTTGTACTCAGCGATGGTTCTGTCTGATGAGAAGAATCCAGCCTTGCTGATGTTGACAAGTGCCTTCTTTGCCCAAGTCTTGCGATCTTCGTAATCTACAAGTACGCCTTCCTTGGTCTTGATATAATCCTCAACATCCAGAAGTGTCATGAACCAGTCCTTAACGATAAGTTCGTTGTGAAGTCTCTCAAGACTTTCCTTCTGTCCGATCTCAAGGAGCTCATCGCTCACGATGAAATCAACAAGCTTCTTGATCTCAGGCTGCTCGTAGTAATCCTTTGACACATAATCAGCCTTTGCATAGTGGTCGATGACTGCCTCGCTTGACTCGCCGAAGAAGTAAATGTTATCCTCACCGACAAGCTCACCAATCTCAACATTTGCACCATCTCTTGTTCCGAGTGTAAGCGCGCCGTTCAACATGAACTTCATATTTCCGGTACCTGATGCCTCCTTTGATGCAAGTGAGATCTGCTCTGAAATGTCACATGCAGGTATGATCTTTGCTGCCTTTGACACATTGTAGTTCTCGATCATGACAACCTTGAGGTATGGGTTCACCTCTGGGTCATTATCGATGAGCTGCTGCAGGCAGAGGATAAGATGGATGATATCCTTTGCGATGGTGTATGCAGGAGCTGCCTTTGCGCCAAATATTACAGTTACAGGAGTCTTTGGAAGATTTCCTGCCTTGATATCGAAGTACTTGTGGATAACCCAAAGTGCGTTCATCTGCTGACGCTTGTACTCATGAAGTCTCTTAACCTGTATATCAAAGATAGAATTCTCATCTATGTCAATGTTCTGTGTCTCCTTAAGGTAATCCTTGAGAACGACCTTGTTCTGCTTCTTAATATCCATGATCCTGCCAAGGACTGCATCATCATCATAGAACTTAGCGAGGTCATTCAGTTTCTCTGCATCCTTTTTGTAGCCGTCACCGATAAGCTCTGTGATATAAGCTGCAAGCTGCTCGTTGCAGTGGAGAAGCCATCTTCTGAATGTGATACCATTTGTCTTGTTGTTGAACTTCTCAGGATAGATCTTGTAGAAGTTGTTCAGCTCAGAATCCTTGAGGATCTCTGTGTGAAGGTATGCAACACCGTTTACACTGTGGCTATAGTGTATATCAATGTGTGCCATGTGCACTCTCTGATCCTTGTCGATGATGTATACGCTCTCATCCTTATATCTGTTACGAACCTTCTCATCCAGCTTCTTGATGATAGGAACAAGCTGTGGAACAACCTTCTCAAGGTATGCAAGCGGCCACTTCTCAAGAGCCTCTGCAAGGATAGTGTGGTTGGTGTATGCGCACACCTCTGTCACGATCTCTGTAGCCTCGTCAAATGATATTCCCTCAGCGGTAAGAAGTCTGATGAACTCAGGAATCACCATAGAAGGATGTGTATCATTGATCTGAACTGCTGCATAATCCGCCAGGTCGTGAAGGTTTGAACCCTTTGCCTTAGCCTCATCAAGAATGAGCTTTGCACCATTTGCCACCATGAAATACTGCTGGTAGATACGGAGAAGATTTCCAGCCTCATCGCTGTCGTCCGGGTACAGGCAAAGTGTCAGGTTCTTTGCAATGTCTGTCTTGTCGAAGTTAATTCCGTCCGGCTCCATGATGGACTCGTCAACGCTCTCGATATCGAAGAGGTGGAGCTTATTTGTTCTGTTCTCATATCCGGTTACATCTATATCGTACATTCTTGACTGAACTTTCAGATTGCCAAATGTGATCGTGTTGGTAACGTCTGTCTTCTCGAGCCAGCTGTCTGCCTCAATCCAAGGATTTGCAGTCTCCTTCTGATAGTTGTTCTCAAATACCTGCTTGAACAGACCCATGTGGTAGTTAAGTCCAATTCCATCTCCGTGAAGTCCGAGGGTTGCCATGGAGTCAAGGAAGCATGCTGCAAGTCTTCCAAGTCCGCCATTTCCAAGTGATGGTTCCGGCTCAACCTCCTCTATGTCATAGATGCTCTTGCCATTCTCAGCAAGCACCTGTTTAACCTCGTCAAATACACCAAGGTTGATGAGATTGTTCGAGAGAAGCTTTCCAATGAGGAACTCTGCTGAGATGTAATAAACCTTCTTCTGTCCCTCCTCTGAAACCTTTCCGTCTGCGAGCTTCTTTGTCATATCAAGGAGTGCGAAGTATATCTCCTCATTTGTACAATCCTTGATCTCCTTGTTGTATTTCTTCATGCAAATATCCTTTAACATAATATCCTCCTTACAAATATACGTCTTCACCCTGTTTGCTTGAACATCAGCTCATTCTGAGTCGCCTTCGGCGAGAGCTGATGCTACATGTCAAGTTTTCACAGAAAACTTGACACATTATCTTCCATACAGTCTGGTGAGATCCCTTAATTTATCTATATGTTCCTGTGTAAATTCCCATGTTGCGCCCTGAACCGCATCGCTCCTGTTTTCATTTGCTGCAGCTCTTTGCTTCGTAAGCCGCCACTTCCAGTTGCCGCCAAGCGTTGATGGATAGTTCATTCTGGCGCTGTTGTCCTTGCCCAAAATATCCTGCATCTGAAGTATGACCGTGTCCGCTGAGCTCATGTAAAGTGCATGTATCATCTTCTCTGCCACATCATCCAGGCCGTTCGCCATGAGGTACTTCATCATATATTCCTGAAGCTCCTCACTCTGTCCGCTGATATAGCTTTTCAGCATATCATTATCGTGGGTTCCGATATACGCTACGTAGTTCTTTGCGTGATTGTGCGGCAGATATTCATTTGCCGTATTGCCGTCAAATGCAAATTCCAACACCTTCATGCCCGGATAACCGGATTCCTTCACCAGCTTCTGAACCTCTGGCACGACCACGCCGAGATCCTCAGCTATAACCTTGGATGAACCTATGGCACTGTCTATAGCATCGATGAGCTTCTTTCCCGGTCCCTGTCTGTAGTAGCCATCCTTCGGCTCTCCATTTGCCGGAATGCTGTAGTATCTGACTATCCCGATAAAGTGATCTATACGGATCACGTCGTAGAGCTTTGCAGATGCAGCAATTCTCTTCTTCCACCACGCGAAATCATCCTTCTCCATGACATCCCAGTCATAAATCGGGTTACCCCACTTCTGTCCGTAGCTTGAGAACATGTCCGGCGGGCACCCTGCCACAACTGACGGTGCCAGACTTCCAGAAAGCTGGAACTGATCCGTGTTCGCCCACACATCCGCACTGTCCAGTGCAACATAGATCGGAATGTCACCGATGATGCTTATTCCATTTCTGTTGGCGTACTCTTTTAATGGCATCCACTGCTGGTAGAACTTGAACTGAAGGAATTTGTAGAATTCCACGTCTTCACCAAGCTTTTCTCTATAAGCTGCCATTGCCTCCGGCTTTCTCTTCTTGATCGCCGGTTCCCACGCAAGCCATTCTCTGTTGTTATGATCAGCTTTGATCGCCATATACAGCGCATAGTCATCTATCCACTGTTCATTTTCCTTTATGAAATCTGCGTAATCCCTGCTGTCTTTGTGCTCCGATCTGCCAAATGCTTTTCTGAGGACTTCAAATCTCTGTCTGTATATTCTAGCGTAGTCTATCTCGTCATCACTGTCAGCCCATTTGTAGGATTCCACCTCATCTTTCTTGAGAAGCCCTTCAGCTATCAATGTATCCAGATCGATAAAATACGGATTGCCCGCAAATGCCGAAAATGACTGATATGGGCTGTCACCGAAGCTTGTTGGTCCTATCGGAAGTACCTGCCAGTACTTCTGCCCTGCTCTTTTCAACATATCAACAAAATCATAAGCATCTCTTCCCATGGTTCCAATTCCGTACGGTGATGGGAGGCTGCTTATCGGCAGAAGTATTCCTGCACCACGCTCCAACGCTTTATTCATCTCTGATACCTCCTAAACAGTTCCTGTTATGATTTGTATTTTATTAGCATTCCTTCATTTATGCTTGCATTATACAGGCAATTAATTGTACAATTCTATCATCTATCAACCTGGGGACGGAGGTACCTGTCCCCTTTGACAAAGTGGAGGGTTATATAACATGAACAGTCTGGAATATGAAAACCTGCTGGAGAATAAGACTCACGCAGATCCGATGTTTCCATATAATACGTATCTGTGTTCTATACCGTTGGACTTCAATTCGGTGTCGCTGCACTGGCACGAGTTTATGGAAATAATCTATATCAAAAAAGGAAAAGGAAATGTTACTGTAGATTTTACCACTCATTACGTTGAGGAAGGTGACATCATCATCATCCTGCCCGGACACATCCACGGTATTTCTCAGCACGAGGGTTACTCCATGGAATATGAAAATATCCTGTTCTCCGTCGACATGTTCAGATCAAAGAATCACGACTCACTGGACAGCGAATTTTTCTTACCACTCCTGGCGGGAGATGTGGACATAAAGAGCATCTACGACAAGGATGATCCATTGTACCCACAGCTTTCCTCATGCCTGAACCGAGTGGATAAGCTTTGCTCTGAAACTCCCAAAGGATATCATCTGGCTCTAAAGGGATGTTACTTTGAATTTTTCTACGTTCTGTTCACCAACTCCACGGTCAGGGATGAGGCAGACAGAAAGAACCGCTCCAGAGATCTTGAAAGGACCAAGCTCATCCTCTCATATATAGATGAAAACTACAAAGAGGCCATATCCATTACAGACATAGCCTCCTACTGTGGATTCTCAGAATCCCATTTTATGCGATTTTTCAAAAACACCATGGGTGTGTCATTTGTATCCTACCTGAACGACTTCAGACTGAATGTTGCCGCAAGACTTCTCTCCACAAATGATGATAGTGTGCTGTCTGTAGCAGAAAACTGCGGATTCTTCAACCTGTCATATTTCAACAGAATGTTTAAGAAAAAATATGGCGTGACACCGAGCCGGTACAGAGAAACTCACAACTGACACCATGGCGTATATTCCCTACTGAAAAGTCACCACTCAAACTGCGCCATGCATACTTCAGTTACGCATCCGATCTGGAGTATGAATTTTTCATCTGATTGCTCAGCTCATAAAGCACCTTTCCAAGAGTGTCGCTTGCCGCCTGCCTTACCATATCTGCAGTCTCCCGGTTTGCCTGCTGCCTGAGTTTCTGCCCCAACTTACTTACAGCATCCGTCTGCACATCCCTATCAGCTCCCAGAAGATCATCATACCTGTATATGATCTCATGCGCCTTAGACATGACCTTCTCGTCATATCTCTCAATATGGAACACCGACTTCGCATACGATGCATCCGCCATTGCCGCGATCATACGGCTGGTCCAGTAGAAATTGTCCGTGGACACTTCCGCGGAGGTATTTGCCAGATACTCTGGAACCTCGTCAACATTTGTGTAAAATGGCACCATGACATTGAATGCATTTGATGCAAATGCCAGCCACTGAATGGCACTGCTGTCCTCACCTGCATACGGCCTGATCTGGATCGCCGACATAAAATCCGTTCTGTTCACTCCGATTGACCTGTATGCACCTCGAAGGCTTTTATCGCCGTAATTTCCATATGGATCATACGGAGTGCCCTGATAATGTGAGGACAGGACATACTTCACGTCCTCCATAGTTATCTTCTTCTCTGGTATCATGCACCACGGAATATCGTCCGACACCGGAGTAAAGTCTGCGTCCGAGCCATCCCAGACAGCGGAATTCGGATTAAGTGTCCTCTCCATGAACCATGCTCTCGGCGTATTATACACATGGTCCGCATCGTCATGACTGCCAAATATATCCCTCGGGCATATTATACTTGTATATGTGCCATCCGACGAATCGGTCTCATTGTTGGTGTCGTCGACTTCTTGTCCACAATCATCGTTCTCATCTTTATCCTGTAGCTCTCCGGTCTGTGATATATTCCGCAGCATCACGCACTCCATATTCTCCACGTTCAGATGATATTTCTCTATAAATTCCGGAAGATCCGCTGAACACATAAATTCGTTCTGTGCCCCAAATGCATCTGCCAGGTCAAATTCATCCATGCCGAACTGGTTTGGCATGACAACATACACGTCATCTGGAACCTTTCTCGCGATCCAGTGATGTCCGCCGATGGTCTCAAGCCACCAGATCTCATCCACGTCCTGAAATGCTATTCCATTCATCTCATAAGTTCCGTACTGTTCAAGCAGACTTCCAAGGCGAATTACACCCTCTCTGGCACTTTTTATATATGGAAGAGTGATGGACACGATGTCCTCCTCACCTATTCCACCTGCCTTCTCGGGCTTATCTCCGTCTGCTGGCTCATAACACACAAGCGGGTCCGCCCCGAGCACCCTCGGATTCGAGGTTATAGTCTCAGTTGCGGTCATCGCCACATTTGCTGCATTTACTCCGCTGGCCGCCCAGATTCCCTCACCGCTTAGAGCGTTCGGCACACAGGTGTATCTCATCGGATCGTCCGGAAGCTCTATCTCCACATGGGAAATAACAGACTTGTAAATGCGCGGCTGCTCCTCAGGATGCACCACAGCATACTTCTTCGGAGTGTATGAACCAGCCCCCGAATCATCATTTCTCGCTATTATCGTTGAACCGTCATATGAGGCGGCCTTACCCACTAAAATTGTTGTGCACGGCATGTGTGTTCCTCCTTCTTATTCCTCAAATTAATTTCTTTTCTTCTGTTTAATATCCAATCTTAATTTTACCAAATATGGATTTTTTAGTTTTGCAACTATATAATTTCCTTCATAGCTTTCTTCATCACGTCTGCTTTTCAAAGACTAAGCCTGTCCAAAATTTCAAAGAGGCAAATACCACATACCCCACCAGTGCTCCCAGCGTGTTCATCACCACATCATCCAGCTGGCAATATCCGCGCTCCGTTATAAGCTGCACTGTCTCTATCCCAACGCTTATGAGGAATCCCAACAGCACTGTGAATTTCTCCCAGCCTATTTTCTTCCTGAGATCCGGCTTTCTGTCCGTCGTCGAAACCGCCAGCGGATACAATATTCCAAACGGGACAAACAACAGTATATTCTCTATGACAAATGCATGCGCCTGCGGTGTCTCGCCCCAGGTTCCGAACAATGTCATGTCTATCCCCTGCCTAGACCCCGGCTCTCTAGACAGAAAGACCGTCACAAACATAACTGCAAGATACACTCCGAGCAGAAACCACACCATAGAATTCCATATGTGAGTTACCGCTGAGGTCACAGCCGGAACATCATTATCATCTATTTCACTGCTGCCATCCGACAAATGAATATCCAAATGTCTTTTTCTCCCAGCATGCCACACGCACACGAGATATATAGCAACCGCAAGGATTCCGCACAGAATTCCTATGGGCAGGTATCCCACCACTTCCATAACATCTTTAATTATATAATCAAACATATTTTCCCCTCATCGACTTATTATCCTATGCATCATAACATATTTCTCTGTAATTAAACATACGGAAATAGAATGCATTACCGATAATTTCATGGGGACGGAGGGGACAGGCACCTCCGTCCTCATTTACGTTATTGTAAAAAATATTTTTCGTTGTTTGAATAAGACATGTCTGCTATAATTTTGTTTAGTGCACAATATCTCGATATTGTGTGCTTATTATTTGATAAGAGAGGACCTGTTATTTGAAATCCGTAAAAAAATCTAACGCTAAGCCAGTGATCAAAATTCTTAAGATAGTAGGTGCTGCTCTTGGAATTATCATTTTTATTGCTGCTATCTTTGTCGGCGTACTCACCGTAACCGAATACAAACCTCAAGACTCTGAGGATCTGACGGTAACTTACAACGACCAGCAAGCTACTCAGGATGATTCATTTCCCACTGATACAAACAAGCTCTCCCAGCAGAAGAAATTATCAATCGGCGATAACATTTCCGTTGTTACATGGAACATCGGCTACGGTTCCCTCGGAGCAAATGCTGACTTTTTCATGGATGGCGGTGATAGTGTGTACACATCCACCAAAGAACAGGTACTAACCAACATGTCTGCCATCACAGAAGAATTGAACAGTTTATCGCCTGATATTATCCTGCTTCAGGAAGTCGATGAGAAATCCTCCCGTAGTCACAAAATAAACGAAGCATCCATAATCAGAGATGAACTGCCCTCATACAACAGTTCTTACGCTTACAACTACAAAACGCTCATGGTGCCATACCCAATTCCGCCCATCGGGCAGGTTGCTTCCGGTATAATGACCCTCAGCACTTATCCGGCATCGACCGCTTGCAGAATCAAGCTTCCTTGCCCATTTTCTTATCCTATCAGGCTGTGCAATCTGAAACGCTGTCTGATTGTATCCAAAGTTCCTATTGATGGTACGGATAAAGAGCTTGTCATTGTAAATCTACACCTTGAAGCCTATGATTCTGGTGAGGGCAAGGCTGCTCAGACGAAAATGCTTGCGGACATACTGCAAGCTGAAACCGATAAAGGCAATTACGTGATAGCCGGGGGCGACTTCAACCAGACATTTTCAAATACCGACATATCAGCCTATCCCCAGCAATCCGATGAACTGTGGGCTCCTAGTCTCATCGATATTTCAGAATTTGGAAATGATTTTACATGTATAACTGATTCGTCAGTTCCTACATGCCGTTCCCTGGACAAGTCTTATGATGACGCAGATGAAAAATTTCAGTTTTATGTAATTGACGGTTTTATTGTTTCATCAAATATTTCTATCAAGTCTATTGAAACAGTTAATCTGAATTTTCAAAACTCAGATCACAATCCAATAAAACTTGAGGTAATACTTAATTAACTTAATTACGCACAAATGCCGCTCCCTTTTTATCGGGAACGGCATTTTTCTGTCACGCAGCCTTCCTCTCCGTCCCCACAGCCAGACATGCAAACAGGCGGAGTTTCGGTTGAATCCAACCAGAACTCCACCTGTTTACGGTGATATCTATTTGATTGTATTAATCTCGCACTTACGCGTTGGCCTGCGCTTTCAGTTCGTCTAGCATCTGTGGAAGCTTAGTGTCCATCTCCTCGTTCTTGAACTGACATGTGCCAACCTTCTTGTGACCACCACCGCCATACTTGAGCATAAGACTTCCGACATCCATTGTCGCTGTACGGTTGAGAATGCTGTATCCGCATGCGGCTGAACAGCCCTGTCCACCACGACCACTGACTATCCAAGCTGACACATTCTGCTCAGGATACATACTATAGATCATAAAACGATTGCCTGTGTATATAGGATCGACACCGCGGAGATCACTTATTATCAGGTTACCGTCAACTACTGTGTGTGCCTTAACCATCTCCTTAAACTTCTCCGTCTGCTCATTGTATAGCACAATTCTCTCCTGAATATCAGGCATGGCAAGGATCTCATCCGTAGTCATGGTCCTGCAGGCATCTATAAGCTTCTCCATAAGCTGATAATTAGAAATTGTAAAGTTTCTGAATCTTCCAAGTCCCGTTCTCGGATCCATGAGGAAGCCTATGAGGATCCATCCCTTCGGATTCTGCACCTCGTCTATCGTAAGATTTCCAGAATCCACCTTATCAACAGCCTCCATCAAATCGTCAAACTGTGGAAATCTCTCTCTTCCACCGTAATATTCATATATTATCCTCGCACATGACGGTGTGATACGGCTCTCGCCCTTGTATTTGCCCTCAAGTGCCAGTCTCTCATGCTCACTTGAGTGGTGATCGAACCAAAGTCCGCAGCCCTCAACAAATGGCACATTCGCAAGACAGTCATCCTCCGTGATCTCCACCAATCCATCCTGAAGGTCCTTTGGATGTGCAAATTTCCAGTGATCTATGATACCCGCCTCTTTCAAAAGCGCTCCGCATGCAAGTCCATCAAAATCTGATCTTGTAACCAACCTCATAGTAATATCCTCCCTGATATTGAACTTCAGCCCTTTTCCGGCCGGGCTGATCCGTTCATATTCCGCAACAAAATATATCTATAATTATATAGACATGGGAGGGGGATTTCAAGAAGCTTTTTTATCAGTGAGACTGCCCACCATTCCACTCAGCGATCCTCCCGCCCAGCTCCGTAACTCGCTTCTTCACATCCATCATACCAGCCATGTTCTCTTCAGTCATGTGATCCACAACGCACCTCGCAAACCTGACCTTCTTACCAGTGAAACCTCTGTAATACTTCTCTATGTAACCAGGAAAAAGCTCATATTGTCCACACTGCGCTTTCAGGCTGACTTCCAGTGCCTCCTCTATGGCGGTCTTCGGAATATAGTTTTCTATTTCCTTGCCCTTAGTGACCCACGACATCATTCCAAGGGCATCAAATTCCGCGATGATCCTCTTCTTGGTATCATTCAGCTGGGCATTCCTGTTTCTCTTATCACTGTCCATCACAATAACAGCATTTCTGTTGGTCTTGATAACACTTATGAGCTCAGTCACTTCCTCAGCCGAGTACTGTGACAGCAGTCTTCCACCATAATACAGAAACTGATAATGCACCCCCTCCACGAAACGGTCCGGGAAATACAGGTCAAGCCAGTGCTTTATGTACACTCTGTCTGATGGTCCTTCCACCCATATGATTCCATTTGACTGGAGCAGATCACTCGCCTTCACGTCCAGATCATCAAGTATCCGGGTCTTGTCCAGATACGACTCTATCCTTTTGACAAATGCCCTTCCGTCCTGTTTGTACACGTGGAATATCCCCGCATCGTCCTTGTCATAAAATGCATTGATGGCCACATGCGAATGGGTCGTGATAAACACCTGTACATCATGCATTTCCGCAAATTCATATATATACTCAAACAGTTTTCTCTGCATGGCGGGGTGAAGATTGTTCTCAAGCTCCTCGAAGCCATAGACCATCTTCTTGTTCTTATATTCATCCAGCTCCGGTATGACAAGCAGATTGAGCAGCACCAGAATGATCGTCTTGAGTCCGCTTCCCATACGGGACAAAGGGCAGCGGCTCATGCCCTCCTCCTTGAGAAACACCTCCCACCGTACATTCCCGTAGCCATCCTGTACCTGCTGCACACGTATGCTCTCGAATACAGCCTCAGGGCCCATGATCTCATTTACCGCTTTCAAGAGAGTGTCCTCAATGATCGTCTCATCGTAGCTGCTATCGTTCAGAAATGCCCTGATAATGTTGCTTGCGCCCCTGCCGGTACTGGACAGATCCTCCAGTGTTCCGCCTATCTTCTCTTCCTCCTCAGGAACGATATTGCGCTCCGCGGCAACATGTCTGAACACGTATGTGTCCCTCTCCCGGCTTATATCAGATTCGACTCGATTGGCATCTGAGGAGTTCCAAAGGGGAAGCCTGTCATTCCACTCCACTATATGTCCACCGCTGTCCTCAGGCTCCACCCTGTAGCCTATCGACCGGCCTTTTGATTTGATCCAAAGAGTTCCGCTTGTGTAGCCCTGAATCGATGTATACCCGCTGAGCAATCTGTCACACATATCCCTGGTGATCGGTATCTCCGCAGCAATCTCTTCTGCACAGGATGTGATCTCCTCCCTCATTGCATACATCCTGTCATACATCATCCCCATCACATCGATGACACTTGACTTTCCGCTGTTGTTCTTGCCTATTATCACCGACACCCGTGGAAGGTTGTCAAGTTCTGTGTATGTGTCGGCGGCGAATGCCTTGTAGCCTTTGAATCTTATTCCTTTGTACATGGGGGGCTCCTTTCTTAATTACATTGGTTGATAGATTTATCACTGTTTTATGTTCCAATATTGAATACGTATATATAGTAATTTTAATATATTTTCTATTTAAATCAATATTCATAGCGGACCAGGTACTGAATATGGCCAGCTACTATGATTATAATAACCGCGGTGATTTCGCTCCTGAACAGGAGAAGGACTGTGTGATTGGCGTATACCGCCTGACCATGAAGAGCAACTCAGATAATTTCCGCCAGTCCTCCATCCAGGGTGTCATGAAAAGGATCAAGGCCAAAGGCGCCAGAGTTATCATCTACGAGCCAACTCTCAAGAACGGCGAAACGTTCTTCGGCTCAGAAGTGGTAAATAACCTTAAGAAATTCAAAAAAATCAGCCATGCTATCATCGCCAACAGATACGACTCGTGCCTTGACGATGTGAAGGATAAAGTTTATACGAGGGATATTTTTAAGAGAGATTAATCTCGAAAAATTGTTAGTTCCTTAAAAACCAAAAGACCCAACATGATCCGCATCGTTGAGAGGCGTGTTGGGTTCTGTTGGTCTTAGTACATGCAATATCCATAAATATTGCTGATTCAATCGGTTTAAATCGGTTGAATTTGATCATATTAAACCAATCATAATCCCTATTTTATAAGGATTTGGAGTATTGATTGGAGACCGTTTCAAGTTTTGTGTAAACGTTAAAAACTGATATAAGATTTGTGAATAGTTACAAATGGGCAGAGCCGATTTTCCGGATTCTGCCCATATCTGCATTATACAGTAGTTTTTAGGCATGTCAATAAAACCTGCCTAAAATTGACTGCTTTACAGGTTCCGTCCCGCCAGACGTTCTTCAAAATAAATTTCAAGCTGGGAATGGATCTGTCCCCAGTCCTGCCTGTGTCCGGTCCATTTTTTCGTGATATCCATGGTTGCCAGATACAGCATTTTCAAAAGGCTGTCATCCGACGGAAAAACCGTTTTGCTTTTGGTCACTTTCCGGAGCTGGCGGTTGAATCCTTCAATGGCATTTGTGGTATAAATCAGCCGTCTTACTGCCTCTGGATATTTGAAATAAGTGGACAGTGTTGCCCAGTTATCATGCCAGGATTTATAGATTTTCGGGTACTTGGAATCCCATTTATCCTTGAACAGTTCCAGTTCATTTAAAGCGGTTTCTTCCGTTGGAGCCGCATATACAAGCTTCAGATCAGCCATCAGTTTTTTGATATCTTTGTAAGAAACAAACTTCGTTGAATTACGGATCTGATGGATGATACACTGCTGAATCTCTGTTTTTGGATAAACAGCCTCGATTGCCTGTGGAAATCCATTTAAACCATCAACGCATGCAATCAGGATATCCTCAACGCCTCTGTTTTTTAATCCATTCATGATAGAAAGCCAGAACTTCGCACTTTCGTTTTCTCCAACATACATTCCAAGAACATCTTTTTTCCCATTCATATCGATACCAAGGGCAATGTAAACCGCACGTTTTACAATACGTCCTTCACTGCGGACGTGATAGTGGATTGCATCCATAAATACTACAGCATACACTTCTTCCAAAGGGCGTTCCTGCCATTCTTTTACAATCGGCAGGATTTTGTCTGTGATCCGGCTGATTGTGCTGTCAGAAATATCAATATCGTATAATTCACGCATGTGGGATTCAATGTCTCCAGTTGTCATTCCCTTGGCATACATGGAAAGTATTTTTTCTTCCATGTCCTGAGTTACGGTATTCTGATATTTTTTAATCAGCTGTGGTTCATAATCACCATTACGATCCCTTGGGATTGCCACATCCATATCTCCATAACTGGTGTGCATGGTTTTGCTGGAATGTCCATTTCTACTATTGTCTGTTTCTTTGTTTCGATAGTCGTACTTGGAATATCCTAATTCTTCATCCAGTTCTTCATCCAAAGCACCTTCCAAAATGACAGACATCATGTCACGCATGATACTGTTTACATCGGTGCCGTCTTTGATGCTGATATCATTATTCTTCAGATAATCACGCATCATTTCTCTCATTGCTGCTTTTTGTGGGCTGTCTTTTCTTCTTGCCATAAAAATAACCTCCAAACTGAGTAATTTTATCTTACATCAGTTTGGAGGTTTACACAAACTTTGGGATGCTCCCATTGATTGGTTTAATAATCGGTTTAAACAAAGCAAACTAAACCAATCCTAAACCGATTAATCTTTTAATATCCAATTAGCTTTACGTTGGTTTTCTCCATCCTTTTCAATAACATTCTTATTTTTTAAGGCCGTTAATAAGTTGTGAACTTTATGTTTCTTTTGGTCATCCGACAATGAATCTGGTAACTTGCCCCATAACAATTTGTTAATTTCTTTTCTATTTGCTTTTGAATATTGTTTCAGATATTCAATAATTAATGTCTTATAATACTGATCATCCAAGCCTTTGTTTTTTATATAACCTGCTTGATCCTCAATACTTTTTGCAACTGATGCTGACAAATATAGGCTTCCAAGTCTTCCCTCTACAAGTTTTAATGCTCGTAATCTATCAGCATCCTTCTTCTCAATTTGAACACCTTTTTGGACTCTATCAAGCAAAAACGCATCTTGTAAATTTAATTCTGGATGGTCATACAAAATATGCATATAATTATCATCCAAGGTCTTACCATAAACCGTTAGCAACATTATAAAACACATTAAAGCGCAGTGCCAGGAACTTAAAGTTCTATTTGTATAACTAAACCTCAATTTATGCAGAATAATTCTAATACGCAACTCAAAAGCTGTCACTCCGCAAATATAAAATCCAGCTCATCCATCCCATCCAAATGCCCCGAATAAGAACTATCACCATCATAAATGTCGCTATAATCTCTGTCACCAGGATCAGCCAGCACATCGCACACATAACTCTCAATCTCACCAGCATCCGCCCAGATATCATATCTGGATAAGTCAATGTCATCTGTTATCGCACGAGGGAATACCGCCAATTTATCTGTCACATCGTCATATATATCATTCCGCACACAATCTGCCAAAATATTAACAACCTTATCTACATCAACCTCATGATATGATCCGTTGTATACCATGTTCTCATTGAAAAGTTCATATGTATCCTGATTTGTATAACTTTCGGATCTGTCATATCCATCTATGTAATCCCGCATGGCCTTGTCCAGCTTTTCCAGAACAACATCACTGTCCACCAGTTCATACAGTTCCAGTCCATTATTCTTCAGATTTTCTTCAAATACACAAAAATCATCAAAATCCATCGAATCCAGCAGGTCATTCAACGCCTCTGACGACAAATGCTCACGTGTGCCATAATATGCTGCCAGCGGCTCCGAGAGCAAAGAAGGCACTACAGTAAATGTACTTGCTTTGTTATAAAACGCATATGGCAAAGACTCCACAAACGTCCTGACAATATCTCTGTATTGATTTATGCATATACCCAGCTCACATATATTCGACAATATGACAAGCTGCTTTTCGACATCACTTGCAAAGTTGTATCTACATGCGTCTCCAGATTTTACAATATCCGCCATATCTGGTCCGAATCCTCTGACAACCTGAATATATTCCGTGGCGTTTCTCCTGATTTCTTCAACCTCAGGTTCATTCTCATCCAAATAATTCTTCAAAAAGTCATTTACAGATGGGTTGATAGCTCCAATTTGCCGCACGCCATTGTTCTCTATAATCTTGACAAATGTTCCCTCCATCCGCTTCAATACTGCTTCCCACACATTTCGGGTTGTGTCTATATCAGTTCTTTTCGTAATACGGGCATTGAATACTCTGCGCAATACCTTGTCCTCCACACCGACGTCCGTCAACGAAAACAGTGAAGTAAGGAAAATCCTATCCTCCGCCTTGAGCCTGTTGTTAAACTCATCTCTCCAGATTTCAGTAGGATTATCCAGACATCTCCTTATAAAATCACAATATTCATCTGCAGCAATCTTGCTGGATACATTTTGTCGCGTAACATACTCTATGATACGCGGTGTATAATTCCTATGTTTGACTATCCAGCGATAATTATTATTTTTTAGAATCTGAGCATAATGATCCGTTGGTATATTTCTGAAATACAAATGATTCTTGAATATCCTGCCCTTGTCTTCAATGGTCATAGAATCCATATCAATATACTGAAGCCGCACCTTCTCCGTGTCTATAAAACTGTGCAGCTCTATGTAAGATTCCTTTGCATGCTGAAATATCGTCACCCTGGAGTTCATGATGAGTTTCTTGTTCTTATGCATCAACACATATTTAATCAAAGACATGAGTTCATTTTCCTGGGTGTCCTTCATTCTGAAGTAATACTGTCCAAGGCAGTCATCCAACAGAATAATCTCTTTAGATTCCTTATCAACTGACAAAGCTTTCTTTATGCTCTGCAGATCCCCATTTGTCGTATAAATAATCCGGTAACCCAGTGCTGCGTAATACAAAGCAAGCATCTTGGTCGTCATGGTCTTTCCAGTTCCAGGCATTCCAAGGATCATCAACAGACGATTACGCTCAAGAACATCTATACACTGTCTGTAACTCGAGGTTTCAACAAATTCTCTCTGCTCCTCTTCTATGTTGTATAGAAGCGTTTCACAATCTATGAAAATATCCCTACTATTGATCTCTGCCAATATATTTGTTGATTCAAGCCACAATTTATAGTGCTTGCGCACAATATCCATATTTGCCGGATCCTGCAGATACTCATCTATATCATTCAACGACAATATATTACATGAACCCTCCATGTATTCTGCAAACAAATTGAAAATCTCCGTCTTATTTGCAGGGGTTAGCTCCAATGCACAACACACATAGTATTTCTCTGGTTTCAGCTCAGCAACCTTCGAAACCTCCTTCTTCAGGCTTGATATAAGATCACTGTATTTGCTGTTGATATAATGCTTGACCTGTATAACAACATTCTTGCTCACAGTATCATCAGTTATATCAATGCCACCATCCCGACCCCTCGCAAATATCTGAAGAGGAACTCCCAGCTTCTTCTGCATTATATCCTTGCACAATATTTCAAATTCGTAGTCACACAGGTTTTTGTAATTAAACATCTTTTATCTCCAATAAAACTCTATTGTATATTCAATCCTTAAATATCTCGCACGATCCAATATCCCATAACAACTGGAGCATTAGATTCCTTGAACAAACTCTAAATCCTTTTTTAATACTTCCTCAACAGACATATCAAGCCAATTTTTTCTAGAGCGTTCTACCTGTTTTTTATATGTACTATTTGTAAATACTCTTTCCTCTGATATGGAGTACCTGATAAAATCAAGATCAATATCCTGCGTAGCACGTCTGATTTCTCCAGACAAACTTCGCATAACCACACCACCTTTAATTGTCACATTTCTATTTAAACTACTTTTTGAAATTGCACTAATTATGATATCCTGGCATAGCTTTGCTTCTGCATTTGCTTCACTATATCCTTCGTTTTTTATTTTATCTACTTCCTCTAGTAAATTCATCACAATACCTCCATCTGAATCATATCCTTCAATTTTTCTGCATTTTTAAAATAATCAGCATATTCCTCAACCAAAGCAAAATCCATTGTTTCTGCTTTATTTCTATAGTTCGAAATAATCTCTTTATAATAATCAAAGGGGAGTTTACTTCTAAATCGCATTAGTTCAATAAGCATACGTTCTAAGCTATAAATATTGATTTCCACATTGTTTCGCTTCATCTTTGTCATTCCAACTTCAAAAATCTCGTTTTTAACAAAAGACTGCTTTACACGTGAATCTTTTATTCTGCTATCTGTTCTAAGAGTAGCAATACAATAATAATCCGGTATTACATCCGTAAGCGAATGATAATAAAATGCGCTTTCTCCTGTAAATATAGAACGTGGATATTTAACACTAATAATCTCTAATTCCGAACAAGCTTTTTGCAAAGAATATATACCTTTTTCTTTTTGAAACAATCGACCTTCTGCAATTTCTTTTTTCAACAAATGATCACTGCCATATTTTTCTATACAATCCTTATAGGTCAATATCATAACAATCAACTCCATTTAAGTATTTATACACACATTCAACATATTGTGTGTATCTTTACTTGAAATTTTAACCGCATTTATTCATTAAGTCAATCAAATTTTTAAGTAAAAATACACATTCACCCAATGTTGTGTGTATCTTTACTTAAATATGCCTTATAGTGATATTGTTATACAACAAACCTAAAAATATGCATTACAATTTTCCCCATTTAATACTTGATAAAAAAACAGTCATCTCACTTTTTATCTTTCCCAAAATAGAAAATGGCGAGAAATTCTTCTCGCCTGCGGTGATCCCAAGAGCTACCCCTGCTTACTAAACCAACGAAATATTTTACAGGACGTTCTAATGCCCTCCTTGAACTTCATCAGTTGTTGTACATATCCTGTACCTGCCTTTCTGCCCTGTGGGCGTTTTATTTTGTAAGTATAGGATATAAAAAATCCACCCAACTCTCATTGATTGAGAATTGAGTGGAAATTGAATGTATAATTTTCTATTATCGGAAGTTCTTAAATAAAAAAATTATTCACCTATATTTATCTCATAAATATTTTCGCAATTGAATGTTTCTATATCTGTTTTTCCAATTATCTTTTGATATTCATAATCTATTTCAATTTTGCCGTCTCTTTTATATAGCCTGGTCAAAATATAGTAATCACTATTTTCAAAAACAATAGGGCATATTGTATAATTCATCTGCCCTGATTGATATTGAAATATGTATTGACTATCTTCACTAGTTTCTTGTTCAACCAATACTAATTTATAAGAATCTCTATCATTTTCTAATACAATACCAAATATATACATAAGTAATATCTCTAAAGCAACTGTAATGAACACGGCAAATATCATATTCTTACCATTTCTCTTATGTTGATTCTCTTCTTCAATATCTTTTTTCTTTTCTGCCTTACTCTCTAACTTCTTTCTCTTACGACTAGATAATTTCTTTTCAATTGCAAATTCTATACCATATATGTTTACTACAAAACAAGCAAAAATAATCGCAATCAATAATACAACTACATTGTTTGCTGTTGAATCTTTTATTAAGTCAATAATATTAATGCCTGATGTTATAAGAACGAGAATAAATAGTAAAAACATTTCCGTAAGCCAATAAGCTAACAACCTGAGTTTCCTTCGCCAATGGAATTTTGATTTATCTTCTGAAATCGAGATTTTATAATATATATAATTTATTGAAAACAACACTACAAGAACAGCCGTCATCTGAATGATTTGCAGTAAAATACTCTCATTGTCAGATGATATATAACAAGAATCTATTCCATATACAGAAAATCTTCCTGTTTGATATGCATACCACATACCTTTTATCACCCATAATCCTACAGTCATAACAGCCACAAATAGTGCGCTAAATTTTGTAAAATCTTCCTCAGCAATTTCTTTACATTTTTTAATAACTTTATATGCTCTATCTTGCATTGTATCTTTTACATCTATATTTTTTTCTTCTGAATTTCCCAACTTCTAGTTTCTCCTTTACACAGTTTATCAGGACTCTATCTCCACAATATCATCCAACTTGCATCCCAAAGTCACACAAATCTTTGCCAAAACTTCCACTCGGACATCTTCGTTTTTGCCAAGCTTTGCCATTGCATTTGTACTGATTTTTGCCGCTCTAATCAATTCTGTTTTCATCATTCCACGTTCATTTAAAATAACCCACAACTTATCATAATTTACTGCTGTTAGTGATTTCATGAGCTGTCACAAGATTGCTCACATCAGTTGACGCTGACCTGCTTAACTTTCTGTCATCAGTCATTTAGGCTGCCATACATCTCGCATCTACAAAGTATGAGTCCAACGTTTCTCCCAGTTGTATCATTATGTCTTCACTAGCCGATTCTATGTATTCTTTTGCCAGCTTCTCAATTTCAGGGTATTTGTTTCTGAGATTCGGCAGCCTATTCTTCACATGATTCAAAATCCCCAACAACTTGAAATTAAGGTTAATGAAAAAGCATGATTGAATTGAGTCAATCAGCAAATCATTGCCCTTGTATGATAATGTCAAATTTGCAATATAAATGTCACCTTTATGCTCCCCATAGAAGTCAATATATTTCTTTGCATTTTTTTTGCGAAATTCTTCATAATCACAAACTCTATCCCATTTTTCCTTTTTTGGAACTAATGGCATATATTTTCTAACTGCTTCAATGCCATCATATATACCTTCAATACATTCGTTACATCTAAAATCCTGCTTCAGCTTTCTCTTGCTATACAACACCTGCCATTTGTAAATAATAATAACAGCAATAATACTGCAAGCTACACCAGAAAAATAAGTATTTGTAACAATCTTCTCTACTAACGGAAAGAATGGTAGGCCTACAATTGCTGTAAACACACCAACTTTCCATGCAATTAAAGATAATAGTATCAATGACAGCAACATCAATGAAAACATTACTTTTCTATACATAATTTATCCTTTACTTATAAGCCTTGCTACAGGTATAAGGTCTGTAAAAACGCTCCCAATAATATTCCCACACACAGGGCACTCTACCTCTTCACGTTCACGGTTGCCCTCCCATATAGATCTATCATCATATTCCGAAATGGAACCACATTTATCACAAGTCACTCTATGAATCATATCGTCATGCCTCCTTCATATAAACAGATAATATAAAATCTGACATTGTCATTGCCGTATTTACAAACAGTCTTGCATGATGTTCATCAATTGCTATCCTATTAGCCCCAACTCCATACGCATCACTGTCTTTGTTTCTCCTTTCAGCAATCGAAGATCTTTTCCTTTACTGTATAGCCATCCCAATAGTTCTTATTTACTTGCCAAGAATTGATACAAATAAAGTATCTATATTACTTTCCTCAATTGGTTTAAATAAAAATTATCGTCACACTATTTGTTTTGTCGCATATTTTAATATTAAGCATTATAACATACAGTCATTTTAAATCAACGTTATATAGTAAATCATAATAAATCTGTGAAATTCCCCATAACCACCAATTGCCAGCCCTCCCGGGCTGGCAATCACATCACATCCATATAAACATCCTATCTACAAATCCCCAAACAAATCCTTCTCATACATACCGTCCTCAATCATCCCCTTAAAGCTCTCCTTAACAGCCTCAACATCCTCCTTATACGTCATACCATACCATGTATCATTCGTCCGGAGAACCTTAACTGTCATCTTCTTCTCATCCAGAAGCTCTCCTATGAATGTAGGGATAAGGAACTCTGCCTTAAGTGGATCAGTTGGGACCTCCGTCTCAAAGAACTCCGCAAATCCTGCCTCCAACATATCCAGGAATTCCGGTGTCAGTCCCCACATGTTCATGGACACCAGAGACTCCGTATCAATGGCTATGCCGTCCGTCTCTGCACCATCCACAGTCTTGACGATATTCTTGGTCTCCACCACCTCTGTCAGATTATTCTGATCGTCCATCTTGCAAATGCCTCTGGTCACACCACCATTATCAGACAATGTATTCTTAAGTACGAATCCAGCCATACATGACTGTCCTCCGTTCACCAGATACTCATGGACCAGTCTGAAGCCTTCCTTGCCATAATAATCATCTGCATTTATCACGACAAATGGTGTCTTCAGCACGGCTTTAGCAGCAAGCACGGCCTGTCCTGTTCCCCATGGCTTAGTTCTGCCTGCCGGCAGCTCCCCCGGAATATCCTCAATATCCTGAAATACATAATCAACCGTAACACCAGATTTCCCGCAAATGGCAGCAATCCGATCGCCTATAACAGATCTAAATTCCCCCTCTATATCCTTGCGAATAATAAATACAACATGGTTAAATCCTGCCTCTATGGCATCATGGATTGAATAGTCCATGATAATGTGCTGGCTATCATCTACAGGCTCCAGCTGTTTTATTCCGGTTCCAAATCTCGAACCAATTCCTGCCGCCATAATAAGTAAAGTTGTCTCCATCTGTTTTCTCCTCATTAGTAAGTAATAAGTTTATTTATCTACAAATAAACTCAAATAATGATATATACTATTTGTTACTATCGCAACTGCCCCAATTGTTTTAGTACAGCACTGGCATATAAAAAAATATATACGCATGAAACTTAGCTTAGCATTATTCACAGAATGTTCACTTGCACCTGACACCTCTTAGCAGTTTTAGATTCACATAAACAGTCTCCCCCCGATATGTTGCACCATAAGGGAGCGCAGAAGACAATATAATGAGAAAAACAGCTATGAGCTTAATAATCTCAATATTTGAATTTCTTTTTGTCCTTGCTCTCATTTTATATTACCCTCTACACTATTATACGATAGTATAATCTGCCGGTTTCCTTTCCGATTTTGTTGTTTGACATTCATCCGGATAATTTCCGATGCCAATAAACATAATCAAGACTTCCGCAGGATCAATTTTCAGAAGTCTTCTTACATTTTCTTCCTGTTCTTTTGTCAAAGATGCACTTAACGGTACACTCGCTATCTTTTCATAGTACAAGCTATCCAACACGCGCATCGCGTACATTCCACCATCAATATAAACTTGGAATACTTCTCGATCCCGGTTAAAGCATCTTAGATCTCCGACCACGAGAAGGAGTTTATCAAATTCTTGTCCAAATCCCCGATTGCCATTCTGGTTCTTCAATACTTTTTCAAGCATGTCTTTGTCTTGTATGATATACGTTTTCCATCCCTGACGGTTACATGCAGATGGATTCACTTGTACCTGGCACCTCTAGCTCACCTGGTTAGCATCATCGACCGGCTCCAACTGTTTTATTCCTGTTCCAAATCGGCTGCCGATTCCGGCCGCCATGATAAGTAATGTTGTGTTCATAATCTCTCCTTACTGTGCTCGTGCTACTTTTATCGGACACACCTTAATGCATCGGCAATTAAGTACCATCGCGTTCATATTTTTCTGTTCACTTTCCAAGCCAGCCATCCCAACAGCGTACCCGTTGTGTTTGTCACTACATCATCCAATTGTAAATATCCTATTTGAGTAATATGCTGCACTATCTCGATGCTACAAGAGCAAATAAATCCAGCCAGCACACATAGCCATCCATTTCTAAATTTTCTGAACAGTATCGGTAGCATCACACCAAACGGAATAAACATAATAATATTTTCAACAAACATAGCGTGCATATGAAAAGATTGTCCCCATGTTTCAAATAAAACCAAGCTGATAGCCTTTCTACTCCCAGGTTTCCTGCATAAGAAGGCTATGCGAAAAATAACGAGAAAATACGCTAAGAAAAAGGTAAATGGAATTTTATGTCTTATTGTACTCTTCTTTCCACATAACCAGCTAACAGCAAATACAATGCATCCACTGAAGATGACGGCTGGAATCAAGTATGACACGGGTTGTCTGAAATCTTGAATTATTGATTTTATGTACCACTTGATTACCAATCACCTCTTTCTGTTAGCTCATCTTTTCTTACCAACCATCCACGGAGCAATGCGCACAACAACCTCATAAGCCATGCGATAATAGTAGCACATGGAGTTCTCGTTCCCTATTAATTTCTCCTTACTGTGCTCGTGCTGCTTTTATCGGACATACCTTAATGCACTGGTAGCACCGCACGCATTTGTTTTCATTTATCTTTGGATATTCAAAGCCTTCTTCGTCCTCGACCATAGAAATAGCTTCTTTCGGACAAATAGCATAACAGGCTGTACATCCGCAGCATTCCTCTTTTCTTTTATATAGTACTGGTATTTCTCTTTCCACCTTTTACCACCAACTTTTTGATTTTTCTCTTTATCTTTCTCAAAAATGATTTAGCATCATTCTTGAACCCAATGCCACCGTATTTCTTGGCAACATACTCAAATGACTTTTTTTCAAAGTCACTCCAAAACTGATTTCTATTTTCCGGTTTCGGAAATGGAGCTTTAAGAGGCGGCTGCAAACTATCTTCCAGCTTTGTCTGCTTCCAGATCAATCTCTCTTTTACTTTTTCAAAAGCCTTTTCACCAGCTTCATTATTTACCAGCACCAGCGAAACACCTTTGTTATCATCAAATTCAGGAGCTGCTTTTTCGATGCCCCAGTAGTCCGCAATTGTAATATCACCGGGATGCATCACAGACTTATAAGGGCATTCATAGCAACTGGGCCGTAATACTGTATGTCCATAGAAGAGATCTTTGAATACCCGGCTGCTTGTAGACTTTCCATTTTCAAAATAAAGCGTTTCCACATGGTCACGCCAACCAAACTCTCTCTTATTACGGAAATTCACACCTGCAACTTTAGAATGATTTTTCTGCTCTTGCCAGCGCAAATATGCGTTCCATACTTTTTTGCTTGGTACTCCGTGACAAACAATATCCACACAGAACAGGTCATCATACTCTTTTCCAAGGTATTTTTTCAGTCCCGCCACCTGGCAGGAAGTGCCAGAGAAAAGTACACTTCTCCGCGCATCAAGGTCTGCCTTCACATTTTTGAATGTATTTCCCAGCTTACTCTGGATATATTTTGAACCTCGCATTCTATTGCGTTCTTCCGCATTATCGGCGCGAATATATACGGCATCAAAATCATCTGTCAAAACACATCCATAGACCACACCACCGTTGGACAATACTTGATCTGACAGGGCCGTAAAAATCCCCCCAAATCTGGAAGCCGCTCTTGTTGCTTCGTCTTTATGTTTTACTGCATATACTTTAGGCTGCTTCCAGTTCATTATGCTGCCCTCCTTTCGGAGTAATCAACATAATTAAGGTTACTTAGTTCGTACCCCCCCAATTATTTTGAGGAGTTTATTCTTTATTCTTGTTTTCATTGGAACTGTTCCATATTTCTTCATCACGAAATCAATTCCTTTCTTTTGGTAATCGCTCCAGAACTCTTCTCTTTGTTCAGATTTCTTGGTCGGTGCTTCAAGATTTGCCTGCCAACATTGTGTTGTGTTACTCAATCTATAATCCATGTCGCCCTTAATCTTTTCAAACAGTTCTTCTCCACGCTTTGTATGAATCAAGAATAACGAGTTGCCGTTAGGGTCATAGAAGTCTGGAATCGTCGCTTCAATATGCCAGAAGTCGCCAATGGTCATATCTGTTTTTCTTTCTGTGGTAGCATAAGGACATTCATAGCAAGACGGTCGCAACGCACACCGATTATAAAACACCTTAACGTAATCTTTAATCGGCTTCTCTGCTCCGTTGACTTTCACATAAGCTGTTGGAGATTTCCATCCATTACGCTTATCTTTGAATGTGAGATATGTTATCTTGCCATCTTTCCTCTGAATGGATTCCGCATATTCTTTCCACAGCTTTGGACTTGGCGATCCATGACAGATAATATCTACAATGTACACTCGGTCACGGATTCCTTTTATTTCGGTAAACTTCCGAAATCCATCAGACTGGCATCCCATACCAACAAAGAGCAATTCTTTCTTTGGGTTTTCCATCAGCCAGCGATAGGCTTCCCGATAAATATAACCAGGCTTGCTCTGCATATATTTTGAACCCTTTGCTCTTTCACGTTGCTTTTCATCCAGAATCATCTGAAATTCAGTCATATGATTCTCATAGTTATAGATTGCTGCCACCACTGCATTGTCATTTTTCAAGAAAAAGTCAGAAAGTGCAGTAAATGCGCCGCCAGAAGAACTACTCATCAAGGCAGATTTGTCTTTTATCCTTCCTGCATATACTATTGTATCTATCAAATCCACCATAAGCTGTTCCTCCTGTGTATTATTTGCTTTTCATAGCAATCTTGACTTTCTGTAGAATGATAAGGAATACAAGCGTTGCACAATAAACCACAATTGGCGCAACATATCTGTAAATTGATTTCAATCCGAGTTTACCAACTACTGTTGAAAAGACCGTAATAAAAATCGGATGAATAATGTATAACCATGTGGAATACTTTCTTCCAATCATAGCCAAACCCTTATTATGCCAATTACTCTTGAGAATATAGACAAAGAGGCAGATTGCCAAGAACGTCGTGCTGATATAATGATCTCTTGTTGCATTCAAGCCAGCATTCACCAAAGCAAATCTCTCTGCAAGGGTAGTTATCGCAAAAGCAACAATCAATATCTGTAGTACTTTTTTATTCCATTTTTCAGAGTACCGTTTTTCTCTGATAAGATTTCCAATGCAGAAATATGGTATTCCTACACAAAGGAAATTTCTAACCAGTATGTACGGAAACTCCCGATGGAAAATGAGCAGTGAATACTTTCCGAACACCAAGTCTACAATGAGCAAAACCAGAGTTAAACAGCACAGAATCTTTCTACAATTGAACTCGTCCATCAGCAAAACAATCACCAGCACATAAAGAATTGCTCCTAGATACCAAAGATGCCCTGCCAATGGTGATTCATTCAAAGCTAAAAACTCAATTATGTTTTTACCAGTAAAAATAGACCGAATATAGGCTACTATGTTCTCCCTTCTGAGGACATTGAGTGCAATATTCCAGATAAAGAAAAGTATATTTGCTTCTACAATCAAGTAAAATATCTTTTCTATTTGCTGTTTTTCCTTATGCCGTGCAACGGTATCTGAATAAAAGTATCCTGTAATCATAAAGAAAACAGGAACTGCTATTCTGGTCAATGCCGTAAAATATGCACCGACTCTTCCCGGAAACGGAACATGAATACAAACAATTAAGAAAGCGCATATTGCTTTCAAAATGTCAATATTATCTGCTCTGCTCTGCTCTGCTCTGCTCTGCTCTGCTCTGCTCTGCTCTGCTCTGCTCTGCTCTGCTCTGCTCTCAAGATTCTATCCCTTTCTTACTATTCGTCAACTCTCACATGCATCATTATTTGATTTATGCTTCATATGTATCTATCACATCATTCTTTTAAAGTCTTTGGGAGACCTAAGTACAACTAAAAGAATATCTCGATTAATATACGCGGCATACAAAATAACAAGTAATAAGCCAATACACTGACCAATAAAAAGTTTGAGATAATATGGAACACATACAATTATAAGCATAACCAATGTAGAGAATATCAGTTTTTTACTTAATGGAACATTCATATATTTCTTTAAATCAATATATCTCCAAACGCAATTTACCGCATATGCCACTAAACTTGATATAGTAGCCGCATATAGTCCTATATAATTTATTAACAGCAAGTTCACTGCAATATTGATTAAAGCTGAAACAACCGTTGTTTTTGCAATTTCCTTTGTCTTCTTTAACGCAACATAGATAACACTATACAATCCTTGAATTACATTGAACAATGCCGCAACCATATAAATCGGTATCTGATAATATGCATCACTATAATTTGCATTAATAAGAATTGGAAATACCAATGGCATTAATGCAATAATGCCAAGACATGCTGCTGAAAACAGCCTATATACCTTTGAAATAACACTCTCAAAAAAGATTTCATGATCCTCATCATGAAAATGAAGAGATGCTGATTCTGTCCACGATAAATTAAATACTGTATAAAATGTTGTGTACGCTGATGAAAATTTGTGTGAAACCGAAAGTAATCCATTTGCAGCCGTTCCCATTATATATGATACGATAGTTCGATCTGATGCCCCCATAATCCACCAAGATAGGGCATTCGGAACAAGCGGTAACGAATATTTCAAACACTCCTTTACACTTTGTTTGGAAAAACATCTCAAATCGATATAACAATATACTTTAGCCTTTATAAACAGAAACATGGAACATATAAGATTTCCCAATATAAAAGAATAAAGCATTCCCTCTGCACCGAAATTGAACGCTACCAGAAAAACTATGTTGAAGAATATCGTACATGCTGCCGAAATAAAACTTCCTAACGCATACAACGAATTCTTTCCAAGACCGCGTACTACTTGAAGCATTAATCCAGAATACACTGTAGCAACACAATACAAGCATAATTCTCTGAGATAATTAAATCTAATAAAGGTTGATATCACAAATAGAATAATACATAATACTACTGTCTGAAATATTGCAAAAGCAACAACACTCGATATAATTTTCTTCTGACGATATTTGTCTTTATCGTTCCGAACATCAATCAGAAATCTAAATACCGCTTGTTCAATTTGGAAAAAAACAATATACCCTAACAATTGCTGATAAGTTGTAATAAGATCAACTGTACCATAATCCTTTGTTGTTAAAAGTGACGTATATAATGGCAACAGAAGAAAACTCAAAAATTGAGTGCATATTTTTCCAATTGAAATTATCGCAGTATTTTTTACTAGTTCTTTATTTTTATTCATGTCAAATCACTTTTCCCATCGTTGTGTGTCAAAATTATAGTGACTAATTACTCTTGCTGGGTTGCCTGCAACGACTGTATAGTCTGGAACATCTTTTGTTACTACTGCATTAGCAGCCACAACAGAGTGTTTTCCAATAGTTACACCCGATAGAATATGACACCCAAATGCTAACCATGCGCCTTCCTTTATATGGACAGGGCCTTTAGAAAAAACTCCTTGCATTGTTACTGGTGTATTGATATCTTGATATTGATGCGAATGGTCAGTTACATGCACGAATGCAGCAAAAAGCACATTATCATCAATCCGTACTTCTTCCATCGAGGCTATTCGGTCGAATGGTCCAAAATGCACGCCATCCCCAACTATAATCCTAGAAGGGTATTTTTTCCCATGGTGCTCTTTTAAAGGTGCAAAAACAACATTTTGAGCAATATCACACCCATTTCCAAGAGATACGCATTCTGGATGCATAATCTGAACCTTTTCACCCACTCTTAGCTTAGAAGCGGGTTTATTAAGTCTGAAAGACCATACCCCCCCCTAATAAATAAGGCCGTATCCTTTCCAATCTTCGTATTCCCTATTCCTTTAACTATTATTATGCATCCTACGACATATGATAATGTCTTCATACAAAATTCATTATAAAAAAAGAAACCATAGTTTAAACAGACAAAAAGGCACACCCCCCAAAAAATAGATTTAATCACGTTCTTCTTCATGATTTTTCCTCCCGATGTACTGTTTCAAAAAATCAAATGAATCGTCTTTGATTTGTAAGAACGTCTCTCCATAAATTGCCTTTTCTAATCCATTATCCAAGGTATGTACATTCAAATCAGAAAGCAATTCAGAAACTCTATTACCTAAATCACTACGCTGTACATGACAGAACTCTTTATTGAATATACAACAGAAAGAAATGGCGTGAAAAGAATTCGTAAAAACAGCATTTGCATTATTTATTAACCAAACAAATTCTTCTGGACCGACCGATTTAATTCTTGTTCCACATAGATTTTTTATTTGCATTCCCATAGGGTGCACATATATCAGTTTCAATTTATTATCGTGAGCATACTTGTTCGCCTTAGAAATAAGCATCTCATCATTTCGCAAAAGATACGCAAATACATATTTTTGCGGAATCTTACTCGAAGGTCTTTTACAAAAGGTTATCCATTGATTCTTAGTGAGCAAGAAAACAGGATCTACTACAATTCTACAAGTAAATCCAAGTGACTCTAATAGTAATTTACTACTGTTTTCTCTAAGACTTATGGCACTAAACCATTTTAAATACTCTTTAAACGCTTGTCTTGCCGTATCCGTTACGTCTACTTTTCCAATACTCGCGGCGTAGGATATTTTTTTCTTATCTTTCAATGCTTCTGAAAACAAATATGGTTTTAAATCCTTAACAATTTTTTCGTTCCAGACCTGATCACTTCCAACTATAAGCAAATCATTGTTGACTAATCCCTCCCTATAAGGAACTGTTAAAAAGTTTTTATTTCTGAACGCATCAAACATTACCGCAGAGTCTCTACGTTCTATATTCGAAATCGTTTTTTTTACAATCTCTTTAATCCCCCTTATATTATGGTAATTTTTTTCATAAAATTTCTTTTCACTTTCAGGGATATAGTCCAAAAAAACAATACTATTTCCAGCATTTTCAACAATCTTCTTCAAAGCATAAGCCTGCAATAAAGCTCCATAATTATCGGCATAAATAAAAGTCAATACTGCTACATTCATTCACTCACCTCCGCAGTCCTTATCATGTGATATACTTGATCAACGTAGAATTCGCCTGCTGCTATTGATACGATATAAGGATAAAATACTTGTTGATCGTAAAGAGGATTACCAGTCATTCCATACAATAAAAAGAAGCATTGCATAGCGAGACTTAAACCAATATAAAACTCACCTGCATAATATTCCCCCGTATAATACTTTCTTAAATAAATCAAACTTTTTATAGCGCGGAAAAATGCAGCAATAAAAAAAACAAAAAATGGAAAAGCTCCGATTATGCCATTTTCTGATAGAAGCTGAATGTATATATTATGGACATTCAATAAAGTTCCAAATTGTGCTTTATATAAATATTTAAACGAATCCCATCCTGTTCCAAACAACCAATTATGTGAAAAGACATTTAATGCTAGCGCCGACTGTTCCAATCTTCCTAATGATACATCGCCAGCCTCACTTGTCTCAACAAAGCGATTTATAAAATTCGAAAGAGAAGGAATAAATGTACTACCAATAGTGAATAAAACTATCACTGCTATTGCCAATACAATAATTTTACCAAACCTACTAAGTGGCTTATCACTATTATATAGATAATACACCATAACTAATGCAGCTGCAGGAAATATAATTAATCCTCTTTTTCCTGTAAGTAGCAGGGCAACCGCAGTAACAATAAATACAATAGCTCCAATTCTTTTATGTGCTTTTGAAAACAATAATGATATACCAGAAATAATTAATCCAACTGCTAGATACATTCCATTTGTACTATAATGAACAGCTAGACCTGGCATATATCCTAATTTAAAAACAGATCTGAGGTGCATTTCTGCATAACTAGGCATCAATGGAAATATCTGTGACATATAGAATCCTGGTACTGCATACTCTAACAGTGTAACGATTGTATGAATGGCAACCCAAAACCAAATTATAGGCATAATTAATTTATGCCATGAATCCTGCTTTCTTACAAGAAGGAAAAAAATTGCAATTGCAATAAATGAGAAACCATCTTCAAATTCTCCATGAATAAAGTTATTGTTTCTATTGCAAAGAATGACTATCATGCAAAGTAGCATCATGCCTTCAAGTAGTGTGCATTTTCTAATTGATGAAATCGAACCCAGCAATATAGAAAATAAAATAATAATTCCAAATGATATATAGCATGCTATACTATTCGGGTAAATGTAATCATGTATTCCGGCTTTTGTAAATGAATAAGTAAATATCAAAAACAGAAGTACAAAGGCAATAATATCAATCTTTTTGACTTTCAATGATCTCATATTACTCCTCCTACTTTTTTATACTAAGCTTAAGCTTATATCCTAATTTCAAGAAAGGACCAGCAATTGAATCTTGCACGCTAACATTAAATTTCTTAATGGGTGCAGACAAATCTCCATTGCTAAGGCTAATAATTTTTTCATTTTCTATTAGACGATTGCAAACACTTTTCTTGTTAAAAATGTATTTGTCTCTAAATTCCGCAACTGAATTAATATCTTTAAAAAAACTAAAAAGTTCTTCCTCTCTCAGCACCAATCCTGTTTTCATTTTACAAACTTGATCTGCCATATTCCCGCTACTAGGGTTTGTAATAACACAACATCCCGCGCAGTAGCTTTCATAATATGTGTACGAATATGTTTCCGGCCACACAGACCATAGAATCACATAATCAACATGCTCTCTTCTCAAAGCGTCCTGCATTGCAGACAAGGACTCCTGAAAATTAACCTGAACATGGCGAATATCAACGGAAGTGTCTATTAATGAGCTAAAATACACAAACTCCAGCTTCTGATTTTCCTGATAGTCATAATACAACTTCTTAAACTGTTCCCATCCTTTTGCTGCAATAGGAACTCCAACATAACCAACTTTTATTCTATTGTTAGTTCTTTCTGGAATTTTGTACTCCCCCTCTAGCGTTTGATGATAAACAACTATAATCTTATCTTCATATTCTTTATACTGTTTTAAAAACCACTTTTTGCACGCATCTGATGGTGCAATAAATGAAATTCTGTTTTTAAATTCCGCAACAAAACTCACAAATCTACTTCTAAAAACAATGCTTTCTGAATAGTAGCGGCAAGAATGGCATTTTTCATTATCAAGGAAATCTCTTTCGCATAAACACCCATCGTCACATATGAGTTTCGTTGACATACATATAGTGTAATAATCGTGTATGTAAAAAAACACATATGCACTTAGGCTTCTAATTATTGCTGACAATTCCTCAATATTAACGTACAGTAAATGGTGAACATGAATACATTCACACATTATTCCTCTGTTTCCTAAGTCGAATAAAAAGTTTATAACTTGTTCTGTTGAGCAGACTTGTTCTAATTCGCCGTCTACTATAACTCCCCAGTATCTGTTATTTTTTTTATGCTTTCGGTTACTGATGTTAAACGGAAAAATACATATGTAAGAAACGCCTGCTTTATTAAACATTTCCTGATGAGTAGCAACAACTTTTGCTACTCCTCCAATTGTATTTTTATAATCTCCAAATGTAACACTCAGTACATACTTTGTGCTTTTTAGTGTTGCCATGGATTCTCTCCATTCTCATCCAATGCTTTTTTTATTGCTTCAAGATATGCGTATCCACTTGTTTGATCCGGTTCAAGATATCCACCTTCAGCCCATTCATTCCAAGCATACATAAAAATCATATCTTTATGATAAACATTTTTTGCACGTCTTATTTGTTCAGACAAATATTTCTCGAATTTTTCTGGTGTTTTACCAATATAAACACGTCCGCGCTCTCCATGTCTTGGTGTATTATCCCAATCTACAAATGCACCTGGAACATTAATGATGCTCTCCGGTGTTGTATTTAATATAGTTTCCCACGCTTTGTCATAATCTACTCGATTTAAGGCCGCCACCTTACCACTTCCGATAAAACGGAGTGTAAGTCCTGTTCTCTTTTCAACAAAATCTGACACGACTTTTTTGATTTTACGTAGAACTGGAAGTGTATTCTTGTTCAATTTCGTAAAGGCATATGCCGGCTGAAATTCAATATCATAATCAAATCTACTGTCATTTCTTTTATTTTTCGGTAATTCATCCATTCCCGCAGACTGATATGCAAATTTCAAACCTTCAAAACCCGCGTTCTTAGCTAACTCATTCCAGTAATCCAACATATCATTAAGGACATCTATTATTTCCGGTCTATAGATGACCACCAGCGGCTTCCCCTCATCCAAAATATATCTAGGGTCTTTGAAAAATGGTAAGAGATAATCAAAATGTTCTTTCCACTCTTTCTTAGAACCATATTTCTGTGGAATTAAAGTTTTTGTCTCTCCTACCCACGCACGAGTCCAAGGTTCATTTGCCCAGCAAATGCAAAATGGAATATCCACCTTTTTATTTTCTAACATCTGCTCCATTGGCTTTTCAAGTAAAAGCTTCCCATCAAACCAATAATGATAGTAGCAAAAACCATAGACTCCATACTTTTTTGCAAGGTCAGCCTGCCAGATTTTAACATCATCATCCAGCAAATTATAGTAATTGTGGTTTAAAGGAACTCTTGGCTGATTATGACCGTCAAATATTGGCTTTGCTTTTTTTACATTAACCCATTCAGTAAATCCATCTCCCCACCATTCATCATTCTCAGGGATATTGTGAAACTGCGGTAAATAAAAAGCTATAATTTTCATCTTATTAATCCTCTCTGGCATAAATATTTTCAAGGCTTTTCGCCATATCTGTGATGTCAAATCCCTTGCTTTTCAAAGTCTCATAGCTATTCTTTCTATCTGACTTTCCAATGCATTTTAACGCCTGTTCAGCCCAATAAGCTGCTGACTGATTTAAATCCACATAAACTGTTTCATCCAATATTGAAGCCTCATCGGTAATCGAGCTGGATAAAACACAAGGAAGACCGGCAGCTTGAGCTTCCACAGCTGTTACAGGAAAACCTTCATAAAAAGACGGCATCAAGAATAAATCCATGGCCTGAGTCAGTTCATTAACATCCGAACGAAATCCCAAAAACAAAACATCACTTTCTAAGCCAAGCCCTTTAACTTTTTCTTTTATCGAATTCATCAATTCACCAATTCCGGCTAGAATTAGAATCGAATTTGGCTCAATTTTTTTTATTTCTGAAAATATATCAATCAGAAAATCATGATTCTTTTGTCTTACAAATCTTCCTATATTGCCTATCACCAGTTTATCACTTATGCCTAATTCCTCACGCTTATCGTCTCGAACTTTCTGATTATACTGATACTTTTCAATGTCAATTCCATTCTTAATTACAAGGACTCTGCCATCTTCTACCATTTTTTCCCCAAATAGCCATTCTCCTGCTATTTTAGAACACGCTAGACAATCTGTTGAATATTTAATCAACTGCTTCTTTAATGCGTCTCCAATGATTATCTTTAGTCTATTATGCGTCTGAAAATCTGTATTATGACTGTGCGCAATCCTAATTGAAACACCATATTCCTTTGCATATTTTAGTATTAAAAAGTTTTTACTTGATGAGTGCATATGCACAACATCGTAATCATGATGTTCATTAAAAAATGCCGAAACTGCCTTCTTATATTTTATATAATCAATCGGGGTATTTATCCATATACCCTTCAGTTTGTAAATCGAAGCTCCCGCTTCAATAATATCTTTCTCCATAGGGTAATCTGTTCCATCGTCCAGCATCAAAACATCAAAGCTATATTTTTTTTTGTCAAACACCTTCAATAAGTTGACAAGTAATATCTGAATTCCACCTGTTCGCATTCTATCTACAAAAAGCAGGACTTTCACTTTTTCCATTTTCTTCACCTACTTGAATTTTTCACCTTGTTCCACACTTTTTTAAGACTCTTGTATATTCCTAACTTTAGTGTAAACATTCTACCATACTGCAAGATTGCAATTTTTACAGTGTAGGGCATATATCGATTAAAAACGTGTTCTGGTTCTTGCTCATGCAAATCTTTATAAAAGGATTCTTTAACTTGCAAATTTTTCTTTTCCTCATAAGCTCTCTCAATTTTAGCAATACCCTCTGGCATACTCTTCCATCGGTATGCTTCTTTTATTTGCTGAAAGATTTCCATTCCTTTATTTGTATTTATACGCATTCGAGTTGTTCCTTTATCATCATCGAATTCAGGAACATATTCTTTTATTGCGAAGCAATCCCATATCGTAAAATCACTGACATGATCTTCTCTATAAGGACACTGATCACAGCTTTCTCTAGTTATTAAGCCCGAAAAAAACATTCTCAGCCATAAATCCGACTCAATTCCTCGATGATAATCTTTAACGCCTGATCCCTCTTTCATATAGACTGACATTGTAGAATACGAATATCCCCATATTTTATCTCGGAATTTAAAATGGTCTATTTTATTTCCGTATTTTTTATTGAACACTTCCACATACTTTTTCCAAACAAAAGGTGACGGAACTGCTCGGCATACAACGTCCACAGTTATTAGATTTTCATAATCTCTTCCCAAATATTTCTTTAATCCTGCTATTTGACATGGTGTTCCACTGTAACATACGAGACGATTCTCTTTCAAACATTTCCTTGCTTGTCTATATGTATTATTCACATCGCTTTGTACATACTTGCTGCCTCGGAATTCATGAATATCTTCCATATCTTCTGCCATCTTATGGACAACCCGATCACAACTCGCATCTTGAAATGCACAGCCAAAAACAGCACCTCCTTTTTTTATTACAAATTCGGCAAGTGCCGTAAACATTCCACCAGATGTAGATTGACTCCTAATGTTCTCATTTTTACACTGAATGTAATAAATATCATCTTTTCTCTTTTGTTGTCTGATTGGATATTTTATTGGACATACCTTCTCACAGGCGCCACAATTAATGCAGGTTTCTTTATCAACAGTCGGATAAAGAAATCCTTCATTATCTTCCTTCATAATAATTGCATCTTTAGGGCAAATTGCTGCGCAGGCAGTACAGCCGCAACAGTCCTGTTTTTTATTAACTTCGATCACAAATCTGTACTCCCTTCATCTTTTAATGCAGACAAAAGATACTCATATGACTTCTGCCGGATTCCTTCTAACTTTTTATGAACACTTTCAAAGTCTGTCTCTATCTTCAAACAATTAGCTATATTTTCTTCTCCCGTCAGTAATCTGCCAGTGACACCTGCCATGTGGAATAGCGTATCTAACCGACTGTTTGTTGACTGTTTAGTATTTCTGTTATAACGACGGAATGTAAAAAACTTCCGCTTATAAAGAATTGAAAATACAGAGCAGTGGAACGAATCCGTGCAAACATATTCTGCATTCCGAATCAAATTCAGAAAATCTGCGGGATCAATGTCATACGGCGTTTCATCCGCATAACCTTCATCACTCTTTACAAATTCATCCAAATGTGTCAGCGCTATAATCTTGCAGCCTGTAGCTTTCTTTAATCGTTTAGCAAATTCTCTATGAGGAGGATTGTTTCCCAAAAAATAGCAGAGAATATATTTACCTTCGACTATAGGCTTTTCTTTTTGAATTGCCATCCATTCATCGCCTGTAAACAGTAATGTCGGATCACAAACTACTGGAACATTACGACCAGCAATTTCTTTCACCAGTTTTTGACCCGATTCTTCTCTTACACCAATGTGCTTTATTTTCTTTAAAAATGCCTCTGCCTTTTTGGTAGAATCTTTCGGCAAACTTGACTGACCAAAACTCGTTGCATAGGCAATCGAATTAACAGTCTCTGGTACAAAATTGAGTGTGTAATAATCCGCTGCAATATTTCCAGGAAGCCATAACTGATCGCTTCCTACAAGTACACTCGAATAGTTATCCTTGCATTTATTTCCAAGTTCCGCTTTCGAATTATATTTTGGAGAGAGCCTAAACTGTTTACGGCAAAATTCATCAAATTTATCTGCGCGAACCTTAGACAGTTGTGCATACTGATTTTTAGAAAATTTCTTAATCAATACATTCCTTGCCATACCAAGTTTAGACAGCAAAATATCTGAAGTTAAACTTGCCTTAGCAAAATACAGCAACTTTGCCTTTTTAATTTCTCCATTAAAGCCAGAAATATCAATGGTTTCATTTTCGTATCCCAGTTTATCTAGCGCCATTTGTGTAGCGTATGCCTGAAGCATACTTCCATAGTTATGTTGGAAATAACATGACACAATTGCTGTTTTTTTCATTCCTCTACTCTCCAAGTCTTTTATCTATTCATTGCTGTTTCATATTTTTTACTATATTGTTCAGCCATCACCTTTGTGTTATACATCATCAAGATATCCTGATATGCCCGCTCTGTCAGTTTTCCATCTTCGTCCTGGCATTCTTCAATAGCTTTTACGAAATCTTCCACTTTCGTACATACAAAGCCATTCTCACCATTATGAATAACATCCCGATTACCGATTACATTACTTACCACACATGCTTTCTTCATATACATTGATTCAAGTAGAGAAATCGGAAGTCCTTCCCATCTACTTGGTAAAAGAAAAACATCTGCATTAACTGCATATCTAATTGCAGTGCTCCGGTCAGCCCATCCTGTGATTTCGATATTCTTGCTTGTAAGCTCGCCTCGAAGCTCACCATCACCAATCCAGACAAATTTCACATCTGGAAGTGATTCGGCTATCTCATTAAACAATGTAGGATTTTTCTGATAACAAATTCTACCCAGTGTGTAAACCGTAAATGGATGTTCTACTTTTTCTGTTTTATCAATAATCTCCTGAAGTTCTGCCATGTTGATGCCGTTATTTACATAAGTGGCGCTTTTGGTAAGTTTCAGAGATTCTTGATGCTCACCCACGCTGCAACTGATGGTCGTGCAATTTCTCTTTGCACACACCGACTCAATCAGTTTAAACATTCTTCGTTTCATCGTTTTGTAGTCTTCCATCAAGAAGCTATAACCGTGCGGAGTATAGAACATTGGAATTTTTCCATTGAATGCTACCCGACCAATTGCGCCGGCTTTACTACTATGCAAATGAATCACATCTGGCTTAATCTCTGCCGCTATCTTTTTGACTTCAAAAAATGCTGCGATATCTTTTGCCGGATCGATTGCCCGTCCAAAATTTTTGACTTCAATTAAATGAATCCTTTTATCGAAATAATCTTTATAGTTTTGTGGCGTCTGTTTCCGCACTGCATAGGCAATGTACATGTCATAAGAATTGACAAGCTCATTGGCAAGGTCAACGATATAAGTAAAAACGCCTCCGCCCATAGCTTCGACTATGTACAGTATTTTCTTTTTCTCCGCCATGAGTAGAATCCTCCGTACTCCCAATAGTCCTTAAAATTTAAAAGTATCCTTCAGTCCCAGCCACTTCTGATCCTTATCACTCAGATTCAGTGCAGTACCATCTTCCAGTGTGTAACCTTCTACGCTTGCGCTGCCCTTGTACTCACCCTTCAGTTTCGGCCACACGATGCCGATCTCCGGGTCATTCCAAGCCATACCGCCCTCGTCATTCGGATGCCAGAAGTCATTGACCTTGTAGCAGAACTCTGCTTCATCACTCAAGACAAGGAAGCCATGCGCAAAACCCTCCGGGATGAGGAACTGCTTCTTGTTCTCGGCCGACAGGGCAACACCATACCATTTGCCATAGGTCGCAGAATCACTTCTCAGATCAACAGCAACATCAAACACGGTGCCGCGCACGGCGCGCACCAGCTTACACTGCGGATACTGCTTCTGGAAATGCAAGCCACGCAGCACGCCCTTTGTGGACATGGACTGGTTATCCTGCACGAAATGGATGTCGATACCAGCTTCCTTCATATCTTTTTCGTTGTAAGTTTCCATGAAATAACCACGGGCATCGCCGTGAACAGCAGGTTCAATAACACAAAGTCCTTCGATACCGCCTACATTTTTCTCAACTTTAATCTGTCCCATTTTCTCTATCTCCTCTTACTGCTCGATTTCTTTCAGGTATCGGCTCAGTGCATCCTGCCAAGTCGGAAGTGGGGTGAATCCAGCTTCCACCAGCTTGCTCTTATCCAGACGGCTGTTGAACGGACGAGCAGCCTTGCTCAGACCATACTCTGCCGTGGTCACCGGCAGGACTTCTGTCTTATACCCAGCCTGACGATAGATCTCTTTCGTGAAATCGTACCAACTGATATAACCGCCCTCGTTGGTCGCATGGTAGTAGCCATACTTCTCGGTTTCATTCATATCAACAAGCAGTCGAGCCAAATCATATGTATAGGTCGGTGTGCCAATCTGGTCATTAACCACACGGATAGTATCGTGCGTCTTGCCGACATTCAGCATGGTCTTGATAAAGTTCTTACCGTTCAGACCGAATACCCAAGCAATGCGGACGATGAAATACTTCTCCAGCGTCTGGCTGACCGCCAGCTCACCTTCCAGTTTCGTCCGTCCGTACACATTCAAGGGCTTGTAATCCTTGCAGTCCGGCTGCCAAGGCTCAGTGCCCTGACCGTCAAACACATAATCCGTGCTGATGTAGGTCATCTTGCAGTCCAGTTCCTTGCAAACATCCGCAATGTTCTGGGTGCCACCAGCATTGATGGCACGAACCTTTTCTACTTTATCGTCATCCTCTGCCATATCCACAGCAGTCCATGCTGCGCAGTGGATGACAGCATCCGGGTTCACTTCTGCAATTACTTTCTCAACAGCATCCTTATCAGTAATATCCAGAGCCATATACGGTGCTTTTGTTACCGCAGAACCATCTGCCACACCGCTGTAGTTCTCCTGAATATCAGAACCAACACCTTCATGACCGCGCTTCAGCAGTTCGTTCATCACATCATGTCCCAGCTGACCGCCAACGCCTGTTACAAAAAACCTCATGTTCTTTCCTCCTCTGGCTTCTTAGCGATTGCTGTACATTTTCTCGTAGTAGTTCTGATACTCTCCACTGATGATGGTATCCCACCACTCACGGTTGTCCAGATACCACTGTATTGTCTTCTTGATTCCGTCCTCGAACTTCGTCTCTGGAAGCCATCCAAGCTCGTTGTGGATCTTTGTAGGGTCTATGGCATATCTCATGTCATGTCCCTTTCTGTCTCCGACATGTGTGATAAGGCTCTCAGGCTTGCCAAGCTCCTTACAGATGATCTTCACTATATCTATATTCTTCTTCTCATTGTGTCCACCTACGTTGTAGACCTCTCCGACTCTTCCCTTGTGGATGATAAGGTCAATCGCCTTACAGTGATCCTCCACATAGAGCCAGTCACGCACATTTAATCCCTCTCCATATACTGGAAGCGGCTTGTCTGCCAGCGCATTTGCTATCATAAGTGGTATCAGCTTCTCTGGGAAGTGATACGGACCATAGTTATTCGAACATCTACTGATAGTAACAGGAAGTCCATACGTTCTATGATAAGCAAGAACCAGCAAATCTGCCCCAGCCTTGGAGCTGCTGTATGGTGAGCTTGTGTGTATAGGAGTCTCCTCTGTGAAGAAGAGATCTGGTCTGTCAAGTGGAAGGTCACCATATACTTCATCAGTACTTACCTGGTGATATCTCTGGATACCATATTTTCTACATGCATCCATCAGTGTGGCTGTTCCTATGATATTTGTCTGAAGGAATATCATAGGATTCTCTATGGATCTGTCTACGTGGGACTCGGCAGCGAAGTTCACAACCACATCTGGATGTTCCTCTTCGAACAGCTTATATACACCCTCTCTGTCACATATATCAAGCTTCACAAATCTGAAGTTTGGGTTATCCATAACCGGCTCAAGGGTTGACAGATTGCCTGCATATGTCAGCTTGTCGAGACATATGATTCTGTAATCCGGGTACTTCTTAAGCATGTGGAATACGAAGTTGCTTCCTATAAATCCTGCTCCACCTGTCACTATAATTGTCATGTTCTTATTCTCCTATTCTCATCTATTATCCTAAGCATTTGATACACACACTTATCATATGAATACAAGTCTGACATTATCTGATGTGCGACATACGAGGTTGCTGGTACTCAGCGATACGAAGTGAGCGCTAGTGCCACTGCAGACCGAGTTGAACGCAAGTGTTCGCACATTGATATGTCAGAGCTTGTGTTCATATTCATATCCTATAATACCAAATGCGCATCTTTAATAAAGGTGCTCCTGATACTTGCCATCAAGGACATCTTTAAGATACTGTCCATACTGATTCTTCTTCAGCACTTCATATACCTCAAGTACTTCTTCCCTGCTGATCCAGCCATTCAGGTATGCTATCTCCTCAAGACACGCTATCTTCCTGTGCTGATGCTGTTCCACTGTCTTTACGAAGTTGGTCGCGTCCACCAGACTCTCATGTGTTCCTGTATCAAGCCATGTGAATCCCTGTCCGAGGAGCTCCACGTTCAGATCACCGTTCTCCAGATATATCCTGTTCAAATCAGTGATCTCCAGTTCGCCTCTTGCAGATGGCTTAAGCCCCTTCGCATACTCCACAACTCTGTTGTCATAGAAGTACAGTCCGGTCACACAGTAGTTGCTCTTCGGCTTCTCCGGCTTCTCCTCTATGGATACCGCCTTGCCGTTCTCATCAAACTCAACTATGCCAAACCTCTCCGGGTCGTCCACATAATATCCGAACACTGTAGCACCCTTGCCACCTTCAGCATTTGCCACAGCTGCATTGAGTCTCTTCTTAAGTCCGTGACCCGCGAATATGTTATCTCCCAGCACCATCGCCACACTGTCATCGCCTATGAAATCCGCACCGATGATGAACGCCTGTGCAAGTCCGTCCGGTGACGGCTGTACTGCATAGGACAACTCTATTCCGAACTGATGACCATCACCAAGAAGCTCTTCAAATCTCGGTGTATCAGCAGGAGTTGAGATGATAAGGATCGCCCTGATTCCCGCGTTCATAAGCACCGACAATGGATAATATATCATCGGCTTGTCATATATTGGTAGGAGCTGTTTGCTCGTCACCATCGTAAGTGGGTACAACCTTGTGCCGGAGCCTCCGGCGAGTATGATTCCTTTCATCTATCTTCCTCCTCTTACTTCGACCCTTCCCTACCAAGCACAACCTTGATAGTCTTCAGCACAATCTTCACATCAAGTCCAAAGCTCCAGTTCTCTATATACTCCGTATCCAGTCTCACGACCTCCTCGAAGTCCGTGATGTCGCTTCGGCCGCTCACCTGCCACATTCCAGTGATTCCCGGTTTCGTAGCAAGACGACTCTTGTGGTGCATCTCATACTGCTCCACCTCAGAGATAAGTGGTGGTCTTGTTCCAACCAGTGAGAGATCCCCTTTCAGCACATTGAAGAACTGTGGGAACTCGTCTATGGAGAAGTCTCTGATATACTGACCGATTCCCTTCTTCTTGGTGCCGTCCGGCAGGATCTTATTGCCTATGACTCTCGGGTCAAAGTCCATCTTGAACATCTTCGAATCGCTCATGGTGTTCTGCGCCATGAGTTCTTTCTTGCGCTCCTCAGCGTCCATGTACATGCTTCGGAACTTGTACATCTTGAATATCTTGCCGTTCAGTCCCACTCTCTCCTGCTTGAAGAAGATCGGTCCCGGGGACTTGATGTATATGACAGGTCCTATAAATATTGTGAGGATGAGCGTGAATATACTACCCACCAGACCACCTATTATATCTGCCGTTCTCTTTAGCAGCATCTGCTTCGGTGTTGCGTAGTTCATCATGGTTGTGACCACGGTCTCCCCATTTATCTTCTGGATGAGCTGCTTGTCGCCGTGGGTCTTCACGATGGATGATATGCACATGTGAACCGTGATGCCGCCCTCGATAAATGCATCTATCAGGGTGTTCGCATATCCGTATGCTCCGCGCACATCCACGTATATCTCGTCCACCCATGCGGTTCTCACATAATCAACTGCGCTGTTGTAATCCGCCACCACCGGCACTCCCTGGATCTCCTGACCGATGAGATTGGCATCTATCACCATGACTCCTACTATATCAAACCCGGAATAGTTCTTCTCCTTGAGTCCTGCCACCACATCATCTGCTATATGTCTGGTGGTCATGACCAGGAGTTTCTTGCCCTTGCCCTGCTCTGCGTATTTCTCGAGATGTTTCTTCCACAGACTCCTCACTGCAAATGTGGCATATACATATATGACCCACATAAGCATGATGGTCGTCCTGGAATATATAGATGTATCCTTGAGGACAAACACATACAGAAGGAGCAGTGCGACTATCACGAAACCATTCTTGAAGCTGGATACGAATTCCTTGAAATGTCCTCTTCTGAGTACACCCTCATATGTATTTAGAAATATCATGGCTACTATATCCGCAAGCTCTGTGATGATAGCCAGTGCAAGATAATCTCTGTCCGCATACGGATTTACCATGCCGTGTCTGATCTGGAATGCCACAAGAAATGACAATTGAAGTACTATAAGGTCCAGCAGCATGAAGTCGAAGTGCTTCAGCCAGCCCTTTGCACCTTTCTGATACATAAATTTTTCTCTCCTCATCCTATGTAAAAAATAAACCAATTCATACATGTCATAGCTCAGCTTCATGATGCATCATGATATGTGAACCATCTCATCTGTGAACTGCAGGTGCCACCACAGCAGACACCGGCACCTGTGGCTAGGTGCCTGATTGTGCCGCCATAATGGCGCGCATTGCTGCGCTGATACCAAGAAAATCAATTACTTAACAACGTAAGTAATAGTCTTCTTGTATGCGTTGAAGTTCTTTGTAGCTCCAACCTTGACAGTGATCTTAACCCTTGTACCGGACTTTACGCCCTTAGCAATGGAGATCTTACCGCCTGATACCTTTACTTTGCTGTTGTTTGTAGCATATGCAACCTTTGCCTTACCCTTTACACCAGATACGGCAATCTTCTTTGAAGTGTTGTTTGTCTTGATGCCAATCCACTTCTGATTGCACTTACTGATCGTGTAAGTGATAATCTTTGATCCGGCATAGTTACCCTTACCTGTGATCTTGATTCTATACTTACCAGCATTCTTGGCCTTTGTTGTACCAGATATTACATAGTCTGTGCCAGCCTTAAGTGTCTTGCCGCCATTCTTTACAGTGATCTTAGCTGCCTGAGCCTTACCTGAGTAAGTAGTCTTTGCAACTGTAGTCTTCGCATATGAAGGTACGCTGTACTTAACTCTGTAGTAAACTGAGCTTGTGAATGAGTAGTTGCCCTTACCCTTGATCACAGCCTTGTGTAAACCTGGCTTGATGGCTACATCACCAGTAACTGTGTAATCCACGCCAGCCTTGAGAGTCTTGCCGTCAGCCTTAACTACAGGAGTAGTCTTAACCTTGCTTCCTGTATAGTACTTGTTTGCTGTAGCAGCCTTAGCTGTTACATTCTTTGCAGCTACTGTATACTTGAATGTCTGCTCACCGGTATAGTTACCCTTACCGCTGATAGTGATCTCATATGTACCTGCATTTGTAACCTTGTTCTTGCCTGTTACTACAAAGTCTGTTCCTTCAACAAGTGTCTTTCCGTTGATTGTAACAGTAAGCTTTGGTGACTGGGTCTTACCTGTGTAGGTAAGCTTTCCAGCTGATACAGCTGCTGTGTCAACATTAATCTTAGCCGGTGATGTGTTAGCTGCAAATGCAACTGTTGGGATCATCATAGCTACGCATACTATTACTGCCAATATCTTCTTTAAATTCTTCACGATAAATTCCTCCTTCCCAAAATTTTGTCGTAAATGAATTACTATATATGATAAAACCTTCTGCATGCCACTGTACAGTCGGTAATATCCACTTTTATTTGTCCTTGGACGATGCGGCTTCCTGGCCATATCTGCCATACTCACCATAGCCGTACTGCTTGTAATACTTTCCGTATTTACCGTAGTATTTCTTGTATGCTCTTCCGGCGGTCTCAACTCTGTTGAGGATGACTCCAAGGAGGGTACATCCGACCTGGGAGAGCTGCTGGAATGACTGCTTGATGAGATTCCTGGATGTCTCGCCAGCTCTGACTACCAGTACTGCTCCGTCACACAGTGATGCTATCTGTGCGGCGTCCGCCACGCTTCCAAGTGGTGGCGAATCTATGATGACATATCTGTATGTCTCGGCAAGCTTGTCAAGGATCTCTGCAAACCTCGCATCCTCGAGAAGTGCTGATGGGTTCTCCAGGAGATTCATACAAGGCACAATGTATGCATTTTCAACCTGTGTCTCATACACGACATCCTCTATCTCTGCCTGACCGGAGAGATAATATCCAAGATCCTGAAGCTTTTCTGTATTGTTAATGTGATGTCTCTCTTTTATAACTGACTTTCTCAGATCCACGTCAACCAGCACTGTAGGGAACCCCGCCTCAGCAAGCATCTTCCAAAGGTTGATAGCTATGCTGCTCTTTCCCTCGTTTGGCATGCTGCTTGTTATAAGTATCTTTTTGGTGTTCTTGCCGCAGAACTTTATGTTTATTCTGAGCCTGTTCATGGCTTCCTCTACTGCATATGGCAATTCCTGGAACTCTACATTCAATTTCTTCATGCTTTGCTCCTCTCTTTCCTCTTACTGTGTTTCTGTGTTATATCCTGAACATCATCTGTTCTGAACTGTTCGCTCTCCGGGATGACTGTGAGTGGAACTATACCGAAGTACTTCTCCATATCCTCTGATGTGTGGATCGTGTCATCCATCAGGTAGCCTATGATGATGAATATACAGTAGATAAGAGCTCCGAGCAGCGCTCCGATGGCTGTATACTTCATGTAGCTTGGTCCTACCTTCTTATCTGCAACCCTTGCGACCTGCGCTATGTTTGGTGCATTCGTGCTCATGGTGTCAGGAAGGTAATCTATGGCAACATTCGCCAGTGTGTTTGCTATATCGCATGCCTGCTGTTTGTCTGTGCTTGTGACTACGATCTGCAGCACTCGTGTATCAGTCGGATTCACCAGTGATATCATCTTGGCAAGCTGCTCTGAGTCCATGTTGAGGTTCATCTTGTCTATGACCTGATCGAGGACCGGATAGCTCAGTATCAGTTCCTCATAGTCAGCGGTAAGTGATGATCCTATGTTCAGATCCTGAAGATTGACTATAGAATCATCGGATGCTGACACCACGTACAGCTTGGCTGTGGACTGATATGTCGGCTTTATGAAGAAATACGCGTATGCGTTGAATAACACCGCACCTACAAGGAAACACAATATAATATAAGGAAGCTTCTCGAGCAGCGCCATTCCCATATCCAGAAGGTCTATCTCGTTCTCCTCACCCTCAGCAGCCTTATATGCACTAAGTGCTGACGGCTGTGTCCCCGTATCTCTCTCTGTTGTTTCAACTCTGTTGGAATTCATAATCTCCTCCGTGTATTATCTATTTGTATTCTTTGTAGAACAATGTCAGTATCGCCTTCTGCAGACTTTCCTCATCAGGCTGTACCTCGACGAACCCCAGATCATCCACTGACTCTGTCCCATCTATACTGACCGTTCCCGCATCCTTGTCCTTAAGAACAAGCAACGCGAGCTTGGAAAACTTCTGTGAGTTTATGTCTGTGACCATGTAGTCACCCAGCGCATCATATATCGTAAGAGGGTATTTGTTATCCTCGCTACACTTCTCACCCAGGTTCTTCTTCAGGCCTTCTTTGTACTGCTCCTGTCTCTTCATTCGCTGTACATTCGTCTCATCGCCCACATAGTATCTGTCATGTACGAAATGTACTGCCTGCTCGTCTGTGAGCTTTATGGTCTCTCCCAGCTTCATGGTCTTGTCAACCTTTGAGAAGTCGTCCTCTATCGTGACCGTGACGCCTCCCGCCAGATTGTTGATAGTTCCTATGGCTCCCATGTTCACTGCGGCGTATCCGTCTATCTTCTGACCACCCAGGAAGTTTGAAACTGTCTTCACCACATTCTGACAGCTTATCTCCATGCCGTCGCCATTCTCATGGGCAAGCGAGAGCTGTGCAACTGACGTTCCAAGACTTGTACCATCCGGCTTCAGTGATTCCTGCTCGACCATCAGGTTTCTGTCCAGTGAAATGGTCCTGTATGTGCCATCCGTCAGATCTCTGACCATGAGCATGACGACATCGCATCGCCCTGCGCCCTCATAGTCTGTCACCTTCTGGACTTTTCCCATGTTGTCGATTCCCATGAACAGATATGTCTCTATGTTCTTCTTCGGAACATATTTTACCCCGTCCACCTCTATCATCCCCTCTACGGGCTGGGTTGTCGTCCTGCCATCCGCCTGTCCGCCGTCTGCAGGTCTCAGGGCTATGACTAACATCACGCACAGTATCGCAGCTGCTGCGACCACTGCGCCTATCTTTCTGTATATTCTCTTTTTTTCTGAAAGTGTCATATTTCTGTATGACATATGTATCACCTCATTCTGGTTTGTTCCCCTCAGAAGAGCTGCCTGTTTGCCATCATCTTGTCCGGGACTTTTCTGTTATCTCAGCATGCTGAGTGACAGAAGATCAGTTCCCACTGTTGGCCACTTCTTCTCGCACACTATGAGCGCACACAGAATTATGAACAGCACCACGCTGATTATTATCGCTGTTTTCTTAGACATGATATGTCCTCCATGTAAATTATATCCTATATTATTTTATTGTTTTTGCCGGTTGCTGCCATGTCTGACTGGCAGATTTTTATGGCATTATGTATTTTATCTTCTGCTGATTACGGGTGTATCTGATGGTCTTTGAGTAGCTGTACGCCGTATGTGTCAATCTGCTTTACAAAGTCCTCTCCGAGTTTCTTCGAAAGCGCCTCGCGGCCCAGCCATAAGTTCGGCACCCTGTGATGCATACCGTGACAATCACTGCCTATTATGTGTGCCGTGCCGTTTCTGAACATTTTGAACATCCGCCCCTTCTGCCGGAAATCCAACAGCGTCTCCGCATTCACCTGAACAGTCACCGGAAGCTCCAGCACCTGCTCCACATAGGATTTGTTGCCTGGTATCTTTAAGAATCGCTCTATATGAGCCAGTATGATATGGAAATGTCTTTTCTCTATTAAGTCTCTTACTTCATGCACTACTGAATCACTCCATGTCACAAATGGCATCTCAAGCAACATGATGTTTGTTCCTTCTATTGTAAGTGCGTCAACTCTCTCTGCCCGGCTGATGCCATCGAAGAAAGCAACCTCTGCCCCCATCATAATGTGCGGTATATCCGCATTCTCCGCCATGACCCTGTCATATGCGTTTTTTCTGTTTTCAACAAATCTCTCTACCCTGTTGGAATCCGCATAAAAGTGCGGTGTTGCGATCATAATGTCAACACCTTGCTCTCTGCACATCCTGAGCATACCTATAGATGTCTCTACATTTCTGCTTCCATCATCTATTCCCGGTAATATATGTGAATGAAAATCTATTACACTCATATCTTCTCCTCTGCTCTCACACTAATGTAACAAATTCGACATAATTTTTCAATTAAATTTGTTGTTAATTTATGAACAAAATTATTCATCCGAGCAAGAATTTTGTATGCATTTTATATAAAATGCAAAAACCGGATAGTTTAGGTCTTCTTTTCAGTTAAGATCTTCACTATCCGGTATTTCTATATTATTTGTTATACATACATCTCTTTGCCATTGTTCAAGCAATATATTCCAAGCTGACCGCCCTTGCCACAGCCACAGTCGATAGCGACGTTGTTGTTCTGCTTGACGATCTTGCCTTCCGGTGTAGGAACGCAGCCAACCACAAGGGTCCTATCCTTATAGTATGTCTTGTCCAGATCAGCAGGCTCTGTCACGAAATCCTCTATGCCATAATCGTCAAGCACCTTGTCCGCCTTGAATCCCTTTATTCCGGCATTCACGAGCACGAATTTCTTTCTCGCCATCATGACCTCAAGGAAGGCTTCCTCTGATATCTCGTCGAGATAATCCACGATATCTTCTCTTTCGTCATCGTCCAGCTCTACGAACTCATCTATGACACCCTTGAGCTCGTCGCCAAGCATCGAAGTGATCCTGTCCATGATAGCCTGTGGTGGTACGCTTCCGGTATTCCGGATATGGTCATCAAGAGCCTTCAGTGACTGTGTTATCTTGTACTCGTTCCCTCCTACTACCGCGATGATATTGTCCCTGCTCATCATATCCTGAAGTATCTTTATAGAACCGCCGCCAGCTCCGATAATGTTGCCGACAACATACAGTACATCCTCACCCTCAAGTGTGTTGATAACTGCATCCTCATTCATAATATCTTCTTCCTTTATATCGTCAAGGTTCTGAAATTTCAGTTTCGCAAGAGCCCTCTTGTACGCCTCATAATCGCCGTTTATTCCTGAAATTGCATAAAACATCTATCCTGTCCTCCTTGTAAAAATATATATCAGACTTAAGAGCTATGTGAAGGATCGTCGAATTCCTCACCCCGTCTGACAACTGTATCTTATTATAGCATAACTTCTGTGTAATGTGTCTAATGTTATGCCATTTTTGAGATGCATTTTTTCGACAGATTTATGTGCCCATCCGATCAAATGCCCGGGGACACATCTCGCATCCCCGGGCATTTCTTCATATTATATAGTCTTTACCTTTTGCCGAGCTCCCAGAATGCTACCGCGCTTGCCGTAGCCACGTTCAGGGAATCTACTCCGTGGAACATAGGTATCTTTATTGTGAAGTCACTGGCATAAATGGTTGAAGTCTTGAGGCCTTCCCCCTCTGTGCCAAGAATGACCGCAAGCTTTTCAACTTCCTTGAGCCGCGGATCATTGATATCTATAGTATCATTTCGTAGAGCCATAGATGCTGTCTTAAATCCCATGGCATGAAGTATATCCATTCCTGCTGTCATATCGCCTATATAAGTCCACGGAATCTGGAACACTGTCCCCATGCTGACCCTTGCCGATCTTCTGTACAGCGGATCACTGCAGCCGCCGGTGAGCAGCACTGCATCCATGCCAAGAGCAGCCGCCGACCTGAATATTGCCCCTACATTTATCGGATTCATGACGTTCTCAAGGACTGCTATACGATGAGCATCACTGCACACCCCTTCCGGCGATGGAAGCACTTTTCTTCTCATAGCGCACAGCAAACCTCTGATCAAGGCGAATCCGGTTAATTTTTTCAGAACTTCATACTCAGCTGTATACACCGGAATATCTCCACCAATCGCCATAATATGTTCTAAAACCACATCCGCCGGATCTCCATTATTCCCAGCAGGCAGATCTATCTGGTCGCTCATAGACTCCATCGCTGATTTCATTGCCGATTCTTTTTGCATCCATCTATCTAGCTGTTTCTTTTCTATTAATATAGATACAGGCTCATATCCAGCATTCAGTGCACGCTGGATGACGTTCGGACTTTCAGCTATGAAGAGACCTATGTCCGGCTCGTATATGTGAGCCAGCTGGTTCTCAGACATTCTGGCATATATATCAAGTTCCTGGGCAGCCAGATCCCTAATCTCTATAATTCTCATACATTTGTCCTTGCTATCCCACGTTTGCCACTTCTATCATACATAGTCACTGTAAATCTCACTTCTTCATTGCTATCATACATCGTCGCCGCAATCACACTTCTGCCAGAGCATTTTCGAGATCGGCTATGATATCCTTCACATTCTCGATGCCGACTGAAAGTCTCACAAGATCAGGGCTTACTCCTGCTGCCAGAAGCTCCTCATCATTCATCTGCCTGTGTGTAGCCGACGCCGGGTGAAGCACGCATGTGTGTGCATCTGCAACGTGTGTTGCTATCATTGCCACCTTGAGTCCCTTCATGAACTTCTCAGCAGCGCTTCTGCCGCCCTTTACACCAAATGATACTACGCCGCAGGTTCCATCAGGCATGTACTTCTTTGCTCTCTCATAATATTTGTTGCCTGGAAGTCCAGGATAGTTTACCCATGCGATCTTCTCATGCTGCTCCAGGAACTGAGCAACTGCCAGAGCATTTTCACAGTGTCTAGGCATACGGACATGAAGTGACTCGAGTCCAAGGTTGAGCATGTATGAATTCATAGGAGCCGGTATCGGACCGAGATCGCGCATCAGCTGTGCAACAATCTTATTGATGTAAGCTCCCTCTTTGCCAAATTTCTCAGCATACACTATTCCGTGATAGGACTCATCAGGAGTGGTAAGTCCCGGGAATTTGTCCGCATGTGCCATCCAGTCAAACTTTCCTGAATCCACGATGGCTCCGCCCACTGTGGCATCATGTCCATCCATGTATTTTGTTGTGGAATGTGTGACTATGTCTGCTCCCCATTCTATAGGTCTGCAGTTGATAGGTGTTGCAAATGTATTGTCTATGATGAGCGGAACCCCATGTGCATGGGCTGCATTTGCAAATCTCTCTATATCAAAGACAATGAGTGCCGGATTGGCTATCGTCTCACCAAATACTGCCTTGGTGTTCGGTCTGAACGCAGCCTCAAGTTCCTCGTCCGAGCAGTCTGGATCCACAAATGTGAAATCTATTCCCATTCGTTTCATCGTGACTGCAAACAGGTTAAAGCTTCCTCCATATATGGTTGAAGATGCCACCACGTGATCCCCTGCGCCCGCTATATTAAATACTGAAAAGAACGTTGCTGCCTGACCTGATGATGTGAGTACAGCCGCCGAGCCGCCCTCGAGAGCGCAGATCTTTGCTGCCACATAATCATTTGTCGGATTGGCAAGTCTTGTATAGAAATATCCGCTTGCCTCGAGATCGAACAGTTTTCCCATATCCTCGCTTGTATCGTACTTAAATGTTGTGCTCTGTACGATAGGTATCATTCTTGACTCTCCATTTTTCGGCTGATATCCAGCCTGTATACACATTGTCTCCCTTTCCATTTTTCAATTCTCCTCCTTGTTTTTTCTTGACGCACAATGCAGATGACATCTATGATCTTCATGGTGCCATCTGCATTATAATACATTTTTTCTTATTTATCTGTTATTATTTAATATTTCTCTATCACCTTGTGCTCAATACTTCTGTTGTTGAGCATGAACATGTATCGTCCGTTTATCAGACTTATGTCATCCTCGGCCGCCGCCACATCTACGTTGATTCCATTCTTTACACTGATGCTCAGATCGGCATTTACACCGGACAGGATTCCCCTTCCATCTCTGCTGCCTATGGCAAAGCTCTGTTCACCTATCACTGTTATCCTTGTATTGGCATCCTCTATTATGGTCTCCGCCTTTCCATGGTCTGATCCTATTCCTATACACGAATCACCCCTAAGGCTCATGTCTATATGCGCTCTGCATATATCAACTCTGCTGCCATCACCATCCAGTGTACCCACGGCGACGTAACGACTGCTTGATCCTCTGAGTGCTATGGAAGTGTTGCTTATCTTTATATCAGCATGCCCATTCACTGATCCTATAGCGACACCATTTGCAGCGTCAAACTGTATGTTCATGTCACACTGGAGAAGCTTCAAGTCAACAGGACTGTCGATACTTCCCACAGCAACGCCATTTTCACCATTCACGCAAATGTCGTATCTTCCCTTCTCTATACGGAGCTGTCCGCCTTTTCCAGCACCTATGGCTGTTCCATTTACTCCGTTTACATCTACGGATATCGCTCCATCCTGCTTGAATCGTATGACTCCATGCTTTGACTCCACATCATTTCCTATGCCGTAATATGTGCCGCTGTTCACCTGAACTTTCATATCTCCATTGCCGGCAAATGTAACTCTGGATGACTCTGGGATCTTTATGCCCCCACCCTTACATGTATTCTTGCCTTCGAGGAGTATGTGGATGTCAGTATTCTCACCGCAGTCTATGCTTGGCACATTCCTGTCGCTTGAAAAGCTGGCATTTTGAAGCACTATGGTTCCCGTAAAGCCATCCTTCACCCTGAGTGAAATATCGGAATTGTATCCGTGCGCGCCCACTATCCGTACGGTATTGTCTCCGCCAGCTTTCTGTGCCACAACTATACTTGTGTAGCCCTTATTTTCTATCTTCATGAGAGACACACTTCTGGTATGTTCCATCACGAACACATGCCTGTCGGCGACATCGCTTACTCCCTCATTGTACTGAACTATCTCATTTACCACCTGAGGCGATATCAGCTGAACTACCTCCGCATTTGGATGTGCAGTGTAATATCCCTGTATCAGGTCTGCACCGAGCTGGATAACCGTCTTCATCTCTTTTGTGGTCTCCACGCCTTCTGCAAGCGCCATGATACCGTTGTCACTTGTGAACTCTATTATATCATTTACAAAATGCTGTCTGTGCGGATCACTGTCTATACCTGAAAGCAGCATCCTGTCAATCTTGACATACTCAGGCATGTACCTGAGCAGATTGTTGACATTTGAATATCCTGAACCATAGTCATCTATGGCGATCTCCATGCCATTGCCTCTGAGGAACATCTTGAGCTCATCAAGCTCCGCATCCGACAGCTCATCTCCCTCAGTAAACTCGATCACTATCCCGGCGCACTTGAGATGTTTCACCTTCGCGAGGAATATCTTTCTGTCCTCCTGTGTGAGCATGTGTCCCGGCATACTGTTGACAAATACTTTCTTACCCTTGAACATCTCCGGATTGGCATCTACGATCCCAACCACATTGAACAGTGTGAGTTTCTCAACATCGTAAAGCCTCTCCAGTCTCTCTGCACTCTCAAGCAGCTCCGGTGGCGACAGTCTTACCGGCGCAAATACTCTCATGAGTGCCTCATATGCATATATGGAACCATCCCTTGCGCTGACTATCGGCTGGAAATGATACGTGAGAAGATTCTTGTCGAGTAGCATTGCCACCTGCTCATCTCGCTCAATGTCCTTGTTGGTAAGCTCCATCTTCTTTCTGCTATTTGCCAGATTCTTTTCCTTTATGTGATTCTTTTTATTTACCACATCATTTATGAGATTTTTCAGGTCACTGCTGTTCGACACAGCCGCCTTCTCACATACATAATATATCCCTATCTCTATACCATCTTCTTTGACGGTATTTATCTCACCAAGCTTGGTCTTGAGTTCTTTTACTATGCATTCGCCTCTGTTCTCATCCAGCTTGTCCGTGATGGATGCGATGACAAACTCATCGTTGCCCATCCTCATCGCTATCTCGCCCTTATCCAGTATCTCATTCACCGCCTGGGCAGCATAACTTATGAACTTATCTCCCTCTTCGCGGCCGAATTTGCTGTTGATCTTATGCATGTTTTTCAGATCAAAGGCTATAACCAGAATCTCCTGACTCGCACGCTCTGACTGATTTATCATCTCAATGGCACGTGTCATAAATCCACGGTAATTGTAAAGTCCTGTAAGTCCGTCTCTTATCTGTTCTGCCTCGAGTTTCTTGAACAGCACTGCTGCACCCGCGTAGCGTGCAAATGATTCTATGTCCCTCGCAACTGTCTTTATCCAGGATCTGTATACTTCTTCGAACACTCTAGGCTCTCTGCCATAGTTGATCACAGTATATCCAAAGCTTCTATCCTGAAAATACAGAGGGGTAAATATATATGAAGTAGGGTAATCTCTGTCCTCATAAAGCTCAGGCAGCAACATGGATGACTCAAACACATCATCATATCTTACCACCGTGTCCGCATCCTGTTCCTCCGGTCCGCACTTGATTATCCTGTATACTTGATCTGTATATCCGTAACGGAGTGCCTCATCGCCGGTCATGATCTCTGGATTTCTCCAGTAATCATTCATGCAGATATGGAACTCCTGAAATGGTCTTATCTGATATATATACTCTGAAACTGTGTTAAAGAATGATTCAGTATCTGTTTGTGCAACCAGATCATCCATCATGTTGTTAAAGCATGAGTAATACCCTGTAGCCGACAGCGCCGTCTCCCATTTCTCTCTGCGTGTCCTTACAGTCTCCTTCTCCCATCCTTCGCAGCCACAGGAACCTCCTATATAAAGCTCCACATTGGTATGGAATTCCGGGACTTCCCTGTCGTTCAATTTTGCATCTATGTAATCCACGCAGTAGTGTCCGCAATCCTCCGCCGGTATATCCGCAGATGTAATAGGAACCGGGCTGTTTCTTCCATCCTCTATGGAATCGTATCCCACCACCGCTATATCTTCAGGAACTCTTATTCCATGTTTGTCGAATGCTGTACACACTCCGATAGCCATACAGTCATTGGCACATACTATAGCCTCTGGCAGATTTTCCATGTCTTTTACCAATTCATCTACCATGTAATCTCCACTATCATACCAATATGTTCCATAATAGATCATATCGTCTGTGACGTTAAGTCCGTGGGCTTTCATGCTATCCAGATATCCAGCAAGTCTCTGCTTTGAATGTATGTGTCCCTTTAATCCATTCAGGAAATATATGTTTTTGTATCCATGCTTATCTATAAGATGATCAACCAGCTTTACTATCGGTGTGTAATGATCCATTATAACCGACGGATAAATCTTATTCTCCTTATCAACCACCAGTACTACTCCATCAGGGAATTCTGTCTGCAGGCGCTTTTCGAGTTTTTCCACCAGTCCCGGTGTCTGCAATGTATCCTGGCAGAGTACCACGGCATCAAAAAGGTCAAAATTAATAAGGTTGTAGATATTGGAATCTCCAACCTCCCTGTATGTAGAATCCTGATATTTGAGGAACATGGAAAAAACGCATACATCGTAATCTAAATCGTATGCCCTTTTCATAAGTCCCTGCATAAAGCGATTCTGGGTATTTTCATCAACCTGTGCGCTGATAACGCATATTCTCTTCCTATTGTGCATTTGATCATTCCCATCCGATAATTTCTTTATGCAATTATATCATATTTTTTCATCAAAAAAAACCGCTATTATGCATTTTGACAATATATGGGAAGTTTTTATTTAATTATGTGCAACTTGCACCAACAATAGCTCTATCGACGGCAAACGGGGGCAGGTAGGGGTCAGGCACCTCCGTCAACAGGCCAGATTATTCTGCCTTAAGAATATACAATCTGGAGTCGTAGTCACCACATGGAACATCTTCGCCAACTATTTCGCCTGCTGTTGTATCACTGGTAATAAGGCCAATGTTCATCAGCTCATCGCCGTAGCAATCCGGTCCAACAACGACATCTGCCGATGCAGGATCATCATTTTCCTTTGTTCCTGTCTCATATATCCGCTTACCGTCAGGTGTCTTGCTCACTGTGAGTGCCTGACCTCCGAGCACATTGCAGCTGTATAATGCATCCGGATCAAGGCCGTGGAGCTTCATTCTTGTGAAGCATTTGTTCGGTGTGTAGAGTGTTCTGAACCATGCAACGATGGCAGTTTTCTTATCGTCTGATACGACCATCCAGCCACACTCCTCATCGTCAAATGGACTTGCAAGTCTGTAAAAAGTTCCGTACTGGATCACCTCACGGTATGACTTCATAAACTTAACCTGCTTTTTGACTTCCTCTATCTCCTCTGCTGTGAGTTTATTAAGATCAAGTTCATATCCAAATGTTCCAAAATATGCAGCATTTGCACGGGTCTTAAGCGGAGCCTCACGTCTTGTCTGATGATTTGGCACAACGGACACATGACTTCCCATGCTGCTGATCGGGTAGCACATGGATGTTCCATACTGTATCTTTATCCGCTCTATGGCATCAGTGTCATCACTCGTCCACCCCTGTGGGGCATAGTAGAGGATTCCTGGATCGAAACGTCCGCCGCCGCTGGCGCATGACTCGAAGAGTACGTGTGGAAATGTGCTCGTAAGTCTCTCATACAGATCGTACACTCCAAGTATATACCTGTGGAACACCTCACCCTGTCTGTCAGCAGGAAGTGCTGCGCTGTAACATTCTGTGATACTTCTGTTCATATCCCATTTCACATATGAAACCTTTGCTGTACTGAGTATCTTTGCCATCATCTCATATATCCTGTCAACGACCTCTTTTCTGGAGAAGTCCAAAACGTACTGGGATCTTCCGTGTGAGTCATGTCTGCCCGGAACCGAGAGAATCCAATCTGGATGTTCTCTGTAAAGGTCTGAGTCTTTATTTGTCATCTCAGGTTCAAACCATAGTCCGAACTTCAGCCCTACATTCTCTATATCCTCTGCAATTCCTGCGATTCCATCAGGAAGTCTGTCAGGATTTGCCACCCAGTCTCCAAGGCCTGCATGGTCTGTGGTTCTGGCTCCAAACCAGCCGTCATCAAGGACAAACAGCTCAACTCCGCACTCCTTCGCCTTCCGCGCGATGGCTATGAGCTTCTCTCTGGTGAAATCAAAATATGTCGCCTCCCAGTTGTTGATGAGTATCGGTCTCGGCTTGTCTCTCCACTCACCTCTTGCAAGTCTCTTCTGATACAGCTTGTGGAAGGTCTGGCTCATCTTGTTGAGTCCCTGGTCTGAATACACAATAACTGCCTCAGGAGTCTGGAAATGCTCACCTGCATCGAGCTTCCAGTCAAATGTATCTGGACTTATTCCGGCAAGAATACGAGCTGTGTTTCTCGTGTCAACCTCTGCCTGTATTTTGAAATTTCCACTGTATACAAGGCTTATACCGATCGCCTCTCCCTGATTCTCACCCGTTGTCTCTCTCTTTAACGATATAAACGGATTGTGCTCATGGGATGAATGACCACGGTTACTGCCTATGGACTGTACTCCCTGCTCAAGATCTCTTGTTATTATATGACGCTCCCTTGCCCATGCGCCTGAAAGCTGCATCCACTGATAATCAGGATCCGGGAGATCCAGGCACATGCTGTAAGCAGTGGTGAGATGTACCGCCTCTGCCCCTTCATTTACATATTCTACACTCTTCGCTATGACCGGCCTGTCGCTCCATATCGTATAGATCATCCTCGCCTTTATTCCTGTGAGTGAATCCTTTAATGTGATGATCAGAGTCTCAGCCTCCGCATCATCCTCTGTGTATGTTGCTGGCAATGCCTCAAGCTTTGGCTTGCCTGCGTTTATCTCATGTGATACATACACAAAATCTGATATCCTGCTGCCATTTGACTGAAGGACTTCCACCATCGGCGCCCTGTAATCAGTGGTTCCGTACACAGGGAGCTCCTGTTTCACCGACTCCAGTGAAAACAGTCTGTCATCATCATTTATATACTGGAACATAGGTCTCTGAACAAGTTCCAGCAAATGTGAAAAATCTGCTCTGTCTCTTATAGCCTTGCCGTAATACAGATTTCCCAAATGTCCATTTGGGAGTACTGTCATGATGTAGCTTATCTCACCATTTGTAAGGTGAAATGTCTGTGTCTCTTCATGAAAAATAATACCCATAAGTGTGACTCCTTTTCTCCATTTATTTGTCTGAGCAGACAACCTCCGTTACGCCTGTGCACTGCGCACCCTCTGCTCTAAAATCTCATGTCTGACTGCTTTTAATACAGTTATTTTAATATCTGGGAATTAGATTTTATATGGAAAAAAGTTGACCAAATATGGTACCGATGATGGTTAAGTTGGGTGATTATTCTGAACTGTGAATACGCTTTGAACATTAAGACATATCTTGCATTTAATGATCCATTCACTTTGTCTATAGATTTGAGCAAAGTATCCCCAAAGTATACAGACAATGAAAAAAGCCTGAATACTGATACCAGACCAACTGTAATTTTCAATCAGTCTCCACCAATATTCAGGCTTTTTCTGCCAGCTGATTAAAACTAGCTAATTTACATAATTATTAGCTGTTTTGTACTTATAATCTTATCCACCCAGAGCATACTAATCAGCCCCGGCTTACACCGCGTACACCACAGTCTCATAAGGTCTGAGTGTACCATCGTAATCCGCATAATTACCCATAAGCACATCCGCAGTCTCAGGAATTGCATAGCCCACATCCTCACCGGTCATGTTGACAACAACATATACCGATCTGTCTGCGCTTTCTGCATTTGCTCCAGTTCCACATGCACACTCAATCTGAACCGGCTTACGCTTGTACACTATGATTCCAGTGCTGTCAGTTTCCACATCCTCCAGGTCTCCGTAGATAAGCGTCTGTGTGTACTCCGAGTGATTTCTGAGCTGTATCATCGCCTTATAAAAGCTAAGCACAGAGTCCTTATCAGCACTCTCAAGCTCCACTGTCTGGAGGTCACACTGATTGTTGCATGCCAGCCATGGCTCATGTGCTGAGAATCCAAAGTTCTTTTCGCTGTTCCACTGCATAGGAAGTCTTGACTGATCTCGACTTCTGATATTTACGGATTCCATCGCCTCTGCCTCACTGTATCCGGCTTCAAGGCATCTCGCATACTGTCCCTTGGAATTGATATCGTCAAGTTCATCTATATTGTCAAAATGAGTGTTGATCATTCCAAGCTCCTGTCCCTGATATACAAATGGTGTACCCTTCAGGAAGAAGAACAACGCACCAAGCGCCTTTGCCATCTGTGTTCTGTATTCAGGAATATCACCAGCTGGGAAGTACTTGCCTATACTTCTAGGCTGATCGTGGTTTTCCAGGTAGTTTGCTGCCCATCCGATCTTTTTCACAAGTCTCTGATTGGTGAACAGCTTGTCCTTGAATTCCTCTATCGTCCAGTCTCTCTGGTGCAGCCAGAGATCGCCCGGATTGATATCTATGTCTGTGTAACTAAAGTCAAATATCATGGAGAAATGTCCATCTCTCCCAATGTATCTGTCCAAATCCTCATTTGGAACTCCAGGAGTCTCTGCAACAGTCACAAAGTCTCCTCTGCCATATGTGTTGATTTTTAACTCGTGAAGAAACTCATCTATTCCCGGCCTGTTGAGACAGCATTTTCCAACATCGCATCTGCCGTCCTCGCCGTCTGACGGCATAGGCGGGAATGAGAGGTCTTTCTTGATAAATGTGATGGCATCCATTCTGAATCCTGAAACTCCCTTGTCAAGCCACCAGTTCATCATGTCATAGAGCTCCTGTCTCATCTCCTCACATTCCCAGTTGAGATCCGGCTGCTCCTTCGCAAATGAATGGAAATACCAGCTGCCATCCTCAATCTGTGTCCATGTGCTTCCACCGAAGTTGGATCTGAGATCTGCAAGTCCATCTATGTTGTCCTTAAATATATAGTAATTTCTGTATTTGCTGTGTCTGTCCCGGCACGCCTCCTGAAACCATCTGTGCTGGTCTGATGTGTGATTGATGACCATGTCCATGATGATCTTGATGCCATTTTCATTTGCGCATCTTATAAGTCCATCCGCATCCTCTATGGTTCCAAACTCAGGATTCACATCATAGTAATCCGATATGTCATATCCGTTGTCCTTCATAGGCGACTTGAAGAATGGACATATCCACACAGCGGTCACGCCAAGTTCTTTGAGGTACGGTAATTTCTCGGTTATTCCCTTCAGATCTCCTATGCCATCTCCGTTGCTGTCATAGAAACTTCTAGGGTATATCTGGTAAAATACCGCCTCTTTCCACCATTTTCTGTCCATATTTTATGTTTATCCTTTCACAGCTCCGGCTGAAATTCCCTCGATGATATTCTTCTGAAGTATGATGAATATGATCACGATAGGGATGATGCAAAGAAGTACCGCAGGGAAAATGAGCTCCCAAGGATTTCCGTACTGTCCTGACAGACTCTTTGCGTAATACAAGCTCAGCGTGAGCGTCTTTTTGTCGTTATTTCCTATTACGAGGAATGGAAGAAGGTAATCGTTCCATATCCACACTGCGTTTGTGATGACAACTGTCATGGTCGTCGGCTTTAAGAGTGGCATGACAACGTATCTGTATATCTGGAATATATTTGCTCCATCGAGCATGGCTGCCTCCTCAAGTGACAGCGGGATACTCTTGATGAATCCTCTGTACAGCAGAACCGACATACTGATTCCAAAGCCTCCGTACATGAGGATCAGACCCGGTGTGTTCTTGAGTCCCAGCTTGTCCATCAGTGATACCAACGGGTACATAACTGACTGGAAAGGTATGAGCATGGCTGCTGTGTATGCGATGAAGAGTATATTTGCCACCTTGGAATCTGTCCTGGCAATTGCCCATGCGGCAAATGAAGATATGACCACGATAAGCGCCACAGCCGCAACTGTTATGAGTACTGTCTGAAGCAGGCTGCTACCGAGATTTATCTGCTCAGCTGCATTCTTCAGATAGTCCAGATTCCATGACTTCGGGAGAGCTATTGGAGATGCTACTATCTCCTGCTGTCCCTTGAATGAATTGACGATCAGGAACCATATCGGGAATATGGTCACGATTGCCAATACAGCGAGTATAACCACTATGATTGCTCTTTTAATCTTGCCTCTTACTCCCATTATGATTCGATCTCCTTTCTCTTAGTGATCATTACCTGAGCTATAGATATAACTGCAATGATAACGAAGAATATAACTGCCTGTGCCTGCGCCTCTCCGTATGCCGGAGGAGAGCTCTCTCTTACTGTTTTCAGTATCATGTAGGATATCATGGTCGTTCCGAAATTGCCCTCTGTCAGTGAAACGTTGAGATCAAGCATCTTGAAGCTGTTTGCCAGCGACATGAAGAGCACTATCGTAAATGAAGGCATGAGAAGCGGAAGTGTGATCTTCCTGAAGCTTGTCCAGCCCGTAGCCCCATCTATTCTGGCAGCCTCATAAATATCCTCTGAAATATTGTTGAGTCCGTTGAGGTAGATTATCAGATAGTAACCTGCAACCTGCCACACACCAACAATTGCGTATGCCAGAAGTGCTTTCCACTGATTCTGAAGCATGTTGTTGAGCACCTCTACGTGTACCACACCGTCTGTTCCGAACAGTGTCTGTGAAAATACATTTTCAAATATGAAACGCCATACATAACCCATGGCAAGCATTCCAAGTACATACGGAAGGAACAATACTGTTCTGAAAAGTCCCTTGCCTTTGGTAAGTTTCTTGATCATGAGTGCCAGAAGAAGACTGACGACATTCTGTGCTATTACTGCGAGCACAGCATATATGGCCGTGTACCCAAGTGACTGGAGGAAATCCTTCGACTTGAATATGCTTGTATAATTCTTAAGTCCCACCAGTGCGTTCCACCAGTGCTCCCCACCTACGAAGTATGAACCTCTCCACTCAGTGAAGGAGTAAATCACACCTTCTATAAAAGGAACTATGATAACCAGTAGAAACAACACTATAGATGGCAGAACCATAAACCAGAATTTTCTCTTGTAAAATCTTTTCATAGTTTTTCCTTTCCTACATTTAGCACCAGCCTGATCCGAACCTTCTCCGGTCAAGGCTGGTGCTGCCTGTCAAATCCCCATCAGGAATCTGACATATTTTAAACTACTACTCTTTGATGCTGTCCTTCCACTTTGTCAGTGCATCTTCCACACCTGTTCTTATAGTGTTCTCATCCCACTGATCAGGATTTGTAAACAACTGCTCCTGAATAGTTGCACCAATGGTATTGAGTCCCCATGACTCAGGGAATGCATCGAAGTCATTGCCCATCACAAGGTCATTGCTCATATAGTATACAAGTGAATTGCTGAGTGGATTCTCAAGCTTCTCGCTCTCGTCTGCGTTGAATGGGACAAATGCAAATTTGTTGGTGATGTAATCTTTTCCTGTATCTGATGTGTAGAGCCATACAAGGAAGTCCTCAGCGGCTTTCTGCTCCTCTTCTGAATCCTTCTTGTTGATAACGTAATACTGTGAAACGAACTCAGGGATTGAGCTGTTCATCTTGTCAACTGTAACACCCTCAGCTGAGATGTCACTCTGCTCAAGGTTGACCTTCATTGGGAGCATTGTGAGTCTTGATGCCTTGTCTGCATCCACACCTGCGATGGTTCCGTATACCCAGTTACCCTGCTTGATGAACATTGCCTTACCCTCGGCAAATGTCTGAACTGCCTGATCATATCCTGTCACTGTTGAGTTGATGTACTCTGATCCACGCTCTACCTTGCCGCTTGGTCCTGCTGTGTAGCTTGAAAGCATATCGAGCTCCTGAACCATCTTTACAAGTGGCTCCTCCAGCTTATCAACATCTTCCTTTGTAGCTGCTGCCGTTGCATTGTAGTTAGGGAACACTGCATTCAGTGCGTAGTTTGTATAGTGGTTTGCATATGTCCACTTCTCAGCACCTGCGATTGCAAATACTCCGTTCATGTTCTCTGTTGTGGCTGTCTTGTCCTTTGCCGTGGTGTATGCATTGCCTGAAAGTGTAACCTTCTCGCCACCCTTGCCGTTTATGTAATCATCGATTGCCTTGATCATACCTGTGAACTCTTCATAATTGGCGCTTCTGTAATCAGCGACAAATGCGTCTGCGTTGTCAAGTCCAAATACATCACATATCATCTGTGTATCTGCGATAAGTCCGTAACCCTCTACGTTGTAAGGGATTCCGCAGCTTGCTCCGCTCTCATCTGCGAGCTGCATGCTCTCTGGGATTGAATCGTAGATTGACTTTAACTCCTCATTCTTTACTGATGTTGATGGAAGTACAAATCCGCCCTCATTCCACTCTGTGAACTGTGCCTGGTTTATCGCGTACAGTGTAGGATAGTTCTTGGAGTTCATCTCTGATCTGAGTGTCTCCATGGTCTCCTGAGTACCACATGTGTAAACCTTAACCTTAACTCCTGTCTCTGTCTCATAATCCTTGCACAGATCCTGGATACTGTCTGCGATCTCAGACTTTGTGTTGTAAATATACAGATCGTAATCCTTCTTTGCTGAACCACATCCTGTCATGGATGCAAGTCCCAGCATCATAGCTGCTGAAAGTGCACATGCTACTAATTTCTTTGCTCTCATAACCTTTTCTCCTTTTCTTACTTTGAATTTTCCCTCTTGTTAATTCTCGCTATCATTCATATTGTTCCGATAAAACACATTTCATAAGCGCTTAAATGAAACATGTTTCATTTGTATTAAGATTATCATATGAAACATGTTTCGTCAATAGGGGATTTATAGATTTTTTAGATTTGTGCCGGGACTTAGCCCCTGGCAATGTGGAGGATACCGCTAAGCAATCCTTCTCTAACTGAGAATTCCCATATTAAGCAGAGCATATGTCCAGGGAGTTTTCGCAAACCAGGGATTTCCAGATGAAAACGTCACAAATTTGTATCTATTGCAAAAGCGATATTTTTGTGCTCTTAGTAAGTTTCTTATGTTTTGTACCCACACAAAAAAGAAGTTCATGATTTTTGAGTGGCACCTCATTTTCTCTTCATGAACTTCTTTTCGTAATCATACTATAAAGTTGTATCGCCTTTTTCTACGCTCACCGGAAGTAGTATAAGATTTCCGTCTATATGTGTGTTTCTCTCTTTTGCGCTGTCGATCTGATCTGCGGTTGCACTTTCAACCTGTCCTTCGGCATCATCTTCCTCCTCCGGTCCGTCGATCATCTCCATAAGCTGGCGTACTGCCTCCTGGGCGATCTCCTTGTACGGCTGATGTATCGATGTGAGCCTTGTCGTGCTGGCGTTGGTTATGTACGTTCCGTCGTATGCCACGATTGCCAGGTCATCAGGAATCTTTTTACCTATGGCAAGTGCTGCCTTGAGGAATGCTATCGCTGGCATGTCTGCGGCAAATATTCCGTCCACGTCAGGATACTCCTCCAGTATGCATTTTGCCATCTCAAAATATCCATGAAAATCAAAGTCGTTCCACTGTATTGGAACTCGTCTGGATTTTATCCCATTCTCGGCAAGGACTCTATCTAGTTCCTCATGGCACTCAAATGACATGATATTCTTATCTACCTTGATTCCTGATATGTGGATGACATATTTGCATCCACTGTTTATAAATTCCTGGGCAGCAAGCTGTCCGCCCATCTTGTGATCCGACACTACGACAGGAAATTTGCTGCCAACCTTATAATCCAGCATGACCATCGGCTTATCTATCTTCTGGTATTCCTTCGCCGTACATGCCGACGTTCCGCATATGATCCCATCCACGATGTTGGACTTTAACAGCTTGAAACACTCCTTCTCCCTCTGCTTGTCATCGGATGTGGAAAAAAGCATAAACTTGTATTTCTTCTCATAAAGTATCTTTTCTATCTCCGATGCCAGTGATGAGAACCATGGGTGCTGGATATTTGGAACCAACATCGCAATGGAGTTTGATCTGCCCTTGAACATGCCTCGCGCAAGCTCATTTGGAACATAATCCAATTTCTTCATCGCAGCTTCTATCTTCTTCTGAGTCTCGGGTTCAACCTTTGCCGTGCCGTTGATAAGTCTTGACACTGTGCATATTGCGACCCCGGCCTCCTTTGCAACATCTCTTATACTTGCCATTTATAAATATACTCTCCTTATGAAACTTGTTTCATAAGGAGAGTATACCATAATACTTTCTGTAATGTAAATTGTGTAATATGACGATAATCAGCTCAAAAGTTCCTCTATCATGCCACCGTCAAATGTCACGCTCTGGACGTGGTTTACCTCGATCTGGTAGAGTGCGTGTGCAACTATGTGCTCTGCAGCCTGCTCTATATCTCTGATTCCGGTCACGCCGTCGCACTTCTTTATGACCGCATCCACACCTTCCGGAAGGATGATGCACTCGCTTCCCTCAAGTCCGATGCGCTTGAGAACCTTAGGCAGAACAAATTTGTTGAATATCTCCTTCTTCTCGTCCGGGGTGTAGTCCGGTATGTCTATTACTGCAAATCTCGACATGATTGGCTTGCTGATATTCTCTTTATCATTTGCCGTTGCTATAGGGTATACACCGTTTGTCGGGATCATGCACTCCATGTAGTTGTCGGTGAATCCCAGGTTGTCCAGCAGTGTCAACAGTACATCCGCAGGATTACCGTTGCCCTTTCCGGAGTTTGCCTTGTCCAGCTCGTTGATGATGAATACAAGGTTAGACTCACCCGCCTGTGAAAATGCTTCCATGATGATTCCCGGCTTGGCATTTGAATATACTCTTGAGCTTCCGGTCAGCTGCTCTGGATCATTGATAGAACTCATGTCGAGGGTAGTCCATGGAAGTCTCAGTATTCTTGCAACTGCGTAGGCTATCTGTGACTTTCCCGTTCCGGCAGGTCCACAGAGCAGAAGTCCGTATGCTGGAAGTGTATGTGTACGGTTGATCTGGATGATCGTCTCGATGATCCTCTGCTTGACCTTCTCCATTCCGTAGAGTTCTTCGTCCAGTATTCTTCTCGCCTCATCTGGATCTATCGCCTCAAAATAATTGCTCTTCCACCTGATGTTCATCGCCATGGAGAGTGCTCTCTGCGCGTGGCGTCTCTCCTCCGGGGATACCTCGCTGGATCTGGCAACCGCAAGATTTCTTCTCGCCCACAGTCTTATATTGTCAGGGAGCGTTCTTCCGGCGCAGTGCATGAAGTCAATGATGCTCTGCATGCTTGTGAGCTTCATGTCATCGCCAAGTGCCTCCTCCTCTTCTTCCTCCTCGGATTTCTCATCTTCTGAAGGGGCATCACTTGCAAGAAGTCGCTCTATCATGAACTGGAGGAATCCATCATTTGCCGACAGCTTTGCTCCGCCGCCGAACTCGGTCTCCCTTATCTTGTACACCGCATAGCCCTCCGGTCTGTTCTCTCCCGACAGACGGACATTGATGTGATTCTCACCGAGCCATTTGAGAAGGCTTACAAATCTCGCATCTATCTTCAATATGTCTGCGGACTGGACTCCGTCCACCTCGTCAAATTCAAATGCTGTCCTTTTGATCGGATTTGTGAACTTTCCGCTGGAGTGGTGTGCCCACTTCCTGGTCGAGTTCTCCAGAAGCATTATCGGTTTCTCTGCTGTGGCTGTTCTTTCCGATGACTGAAATGTCTCATATGTAACTATGTTCTTATTCTTGTTGTCACTTCCGCTGAAATCAAATACTGGCATATTTTCCTCCCTGTTTAACGATGTTTTATTGCAAGTTTAATCATACCTGGCAGGGACATTTGAGCCCACCGGTACTCAACGAGCAGTTTTTCTCTGCGAGTGCTAGTACCGCTGTAGGGCGAAACGAGCGAAAGCGCTCCCAGTCAGGTATATTAAATCTTGCAATAAAACATCATATTTAATTTTCGTCAAACACCCGCATCCATCTTTCTCGTTTAAGCCTTGTGGTGAACAGGATTCCTCTGAAACAGAGCTCCACGCACATGGCGATCCACACACCGTAGAGACCGACTCTAGGTGCAAGTATGGCTGCAAGCGGTATCCGCACACACCACATACTTGCAAAGTTCATGCAGCTTGGGACCAGAGTGTCCCCGGCTCCCCTGAGTGCTCCCGATGCAACTATGGATGCGGCATAAAATGGTTCGGCAAATGCCTCTATCCTCAGCACTGCCGCCCCTAGATTTCTTATCTCTTCGTTCGGTGTCAGCACACCTATCATGGCCGGAGCTGCTATGTACATGAGAACTCCGCCTAAAGTCATAACCGACACACCTAATCCCATTGTAATCCATGCCATCCTTCTGGACAACTGTTTTTGTCCGGCTCCCACGCATTGTCCCACAAGTGTGGTTGCTGCCGCCTGTACTCCGTACCCCGGCATGTAGCAGAAGCTCTCCGCAGTAACCGCAAATGAGTTGGCTGCGATGGCTATAGTTCCGAGCGGTGACACGATCTTTGTGGACATGACATACGCTGAACACATGACCATCTGCTCTAGACCCACAGGTGCCCCAATCTTCACCGCCTTGGTAAGGGTATCCCTGTGAAATCTTAAGTGTTCGCCCTTTCTTAAGTGAAGTGTCTTGTTCTTCCACAGAAGTGTAGTGACCATGATGGCACAGGTGACAGCCTCCGCCGTGATGGTTCCAAGCGCCGCCCCAGCAACGCCAAGGCCAAGTCCCGGCATGGTAAATGTCAGACCATTCATCGTGGTTTCAGACTGCACAAGTGTTGACAAATGGGAACCAAAGGCTCCTGCCTGAACCGTTCCTGCCATCTGAGAACCAGCCAGCCTTACGCTGGATAAAAACGGAATACTTAAATTTACAATTCTTGTCGGGAATATAAAGAACAAATTAAAAATCACATCCATAACGCAGCACATGACATTCAGTATACCCGGGAGTCTCATATTTCCGGAGCTCTGGTGCATGCCGCCCGCTATGCTGTTCATCTGCAGAGCGGGAAGTCCCAGCATATACACAAGGAAATACTGGCTTGCCATCTTCTGTATGGCAGCTTCACCGCCGAGCCAGCTCGGAAGCGGTGTGCTTATCACTGCTGCAATGAGTGCGAGTATGACGCTTATGCACAGGGCTATTATGAGTCCCTGTTTCATGATATTTCTGGCAGATTTATCCTCACCGGCCCCCACAGCCTGGGCTATCTGCACTGTAAATCCTGTAGTCACCGCAATGCATAGCCCGCCAAACAGCCATGTCGTGGACGAGACAAGTCCGATGGCTCCCGATGCATTTGCACCAAGACGCCCCACCATGGATGCATCGATGTACTGCATGACAATGGACGAGATCTGGGCAAGGATCGCCGGGATACTGAGCCTGACCGTAAGTCCTATCTGCTGGGATGCGGTCATGGACTTTCCAGATATCATGTCCTTCAGCAAGTTTTCACTGCTACTCATCTATATCTCCTTTTTTAAAATCACTGACACCCTTGACAAGTCTCCTCATACCGTCTTCCACGGTTGATCTTGGACATGCAATGTTAAGTCTGATAAATGCTTTTCCGTTCTTGCCATACGAAAGTCCCGGCGACATATAGAGCCCTGTGTTCTTCCTGATGAATTTCGACAGAGCCTTGGCATTGCCGTCTTCGCCGGCAGCGCCGCAGATTCCGCTGCAATCAAGCCAGAGCAGATATGTGGCCTCCGAATACACCACCTTTATACCCGGCACTTTTTCATCTATAAACTTCCTGACATACTGCTTGTTCTCATAAAGATACTGTCTGAGACTGTCCAGCCACTCGCCGCCTTGTGTAAATGCTGCTATCGCCGCATCCACCGCAAATGCATTTGGCTCGGCTACCTCATCTGTGTTCAGACCTCTCCACATCTTGTGTCTCAGGAATTTATCCGGAACCACAATGGCCGCAGTCTGGATTCCGGCTATGTTGAAGGTCTTTGTCGGCGCAATACAGGTCACGCTTATATCCCTGCATGTGTCAGATGCCGTGGCAAATGGCACATACTCCTTTCCAGGATCGGTGAGATCGCAGTGTATCTCATCCGAGATGACCGTCACACCATACTTTGCGCATAGCTCTCCCACATGGGCAAGTGTCTCCTTATCCCAGATCTTCCCCGCAGGATTCTGTGGATTGCAGAGTATCATGAGGCTGGTCTGTGGATCTGCAAGCTTTGCCTCAAGATCTTCAAAGTCCATGGCATATCCATCGCCGTCGTATTTCAGAGGGCTTTCCAATATATTTCGCCCATTGTTGTATATAGAATTGAAGAAAATATTGTAGACAGGGGTCTGCACTACAACATTCTCTGCGGGTGTGGTGAGCTTTCTCACCGCCGTTGATATGGCTGGGATGACTCCGGAGCAGAACACCAGCCAGTCCCTGTCTATCGCAAATCCGTGTCTGTTGCCCCACCAGTTCACGTAGGCATCTGCCCACTCGTCCGGGATGATAGAATATCCGAATATTCCGTGCTCAACCCGGGCTGCCAGTGCCTCCCTGATACACGGAGCCGTCTGAAAGTCCATGTCTGCCACCCACATTGGCAGTTCGTTTTCCGGCACGTCCCACTTCAGGGAGCCTGTACCGCGTCTGTCTATAACCTTGTCAAAATCAAACTTCATGTTTGTCCCTCCACTTTTTGAAGGGATTTTGGCATTTGAGAGGCTGACGGATGGCATATACCATGTGCTCAATCACGTTCGTCTTACCTCGCCTTGCTTTGCTTCTATCTGCACTGCGCTCTGCAAGCGATAAGGGCGTTGCTTGCGCCGCTCCGGCAAGAAGCAGCAAGACTCAGTCGACTTCCCTACCGATTGCTCACATGGTATATGTCAGCACATTTCGCCCCTCAAATGCCAAAATCCCATTTACGTTATGATATGCCACCATGTATTTATCGTCATTCTACGTAAAAATTATTATATTTCTCTTATTTATATTATCATATGTTGTCACACGTAGGGCTGATGTTTTGCCGTGAATCTCTGTGCTTTAATTTAGTCCTGTACTATTATTTTTGTCTTTGACGGATCTACTTTGTCTTTTTCTATTATCAGGTTGTCAATGTGCTTGGCTTTGATGGTTCCTGATGTCGGGTTCATGACACTGTCTATCTTGCTGCAGATGTCGGCATCCACTGTTGAATATTCAAATGCAAGTGTTGTGTTGATGAGCTTGCAGTTCTTCATCACAAGGTTGTCGATGTAGCACATTCCCTGAAGGCTCTCGATGGTGCAGTTTATCAGGGTGAGGTTCTTTGCGTTCCAGCCAAGATACTCGCCCGATATGAATGAATCATATACGGTCACATTCTCTGTGTTCCAGAATGCATCCTTTGAAAGCAGATTGGAGTTTCTTATCTCTACATTCCTGCATCCGTCAAATGAATAGTTGCCGTCAAGCTTCAGGTCATCTATCTTCATATTATTGCTGTTCATGGCAAAATAGTCGCCCTTTGCTGTCACGTGGTCCATTGTCACGTCATCGCAGCTCCACAGTGTCTCCTCCGCATTGGTGAATGTCACATCCGTAAGCTCCAGCCCTTTACATCTGCGGAAGTTCTTTGGCGCCTGGATGAGTGCACGCCTCACCGCGATATTATCAGTGTACCAGACTCCGGCTCTCGCCATCTCAAACCAGTGGCAATCCTCCGCAACAATGTTCTTGCTGTACCACAGCGGATACTTCCATTTGAACATGCTGCCGTACAGATTTATGCCGCGGCTCTCCTTAAGCGGAGACTCGCCGTCGTCAAATATCGTATCATATATATCGAGATTTTTTCCCATGAAAAGAGCTCTCTCACCTGTCAGAAACTCCTGTCTTATGATTTTCTTTTCTTCTTTCTTATCCATCTCGTTCATCTTCCTTTTGTATATTCTCTATTATATTATTGGTCTATTATCACCATGTTATCACTTCTGGCAAATGCGAATATGACTGAGCTTATGACCACCATAAGTGGCAGTGCATACAGTAATATATTTATTACCTGAAATTTGCTATATTAACAGACTTATCCTCTTAAATTAAGGGATTCTCAACCAGTCTTCTTTATATTATAATCTACACATACAAGTCCGGCATGTAAATAGGGATCTCATGTCTGACATTTTGGGGAAACAACAATTTCAGGGGGTACATTATGATTTTAACATCGGGTGATTCTATCAGTATTTTTTTCAGACTATTACCTTATACGACTTACATTATTCCAATAGCATCATTCATCATAGCTGTGGTCATCGGCCTTTCCATACGGGGTAAGGCATGCCGTATCGAGCGGGACTATACCAGAACATCCGCCGATATCACATCTGTCAGAAGATTCAGTAAAAGAACCCATATCAACTATGCATACCGCGACCAGTCCGGAGTATTGCACAATGGTTTTCTTTCCGTCCGCGGTATAACAAATTACAACTCCATGTCGTCCATCGCAATATATTACAACCCGAATAATCCATCCGTATCTTATACGGAAAGAACTATGAACAGTGACAAAAATGCACCATTCATCTATGGTGGTGCGGTTCTGCTTGGAACTCTCGTATTTTTATGGAGAAGGCGCTGATTTCTCAGCGTCCTTTTTTATTACCTCCTGATGAGATCCTTTGCCACCTCACCGGCTATTATAAGCCCTGCGACTGATGGCACAAATGCCACGCTGCCCGGGATGTCTCTGCGCTCTGTACATTTGTGTTCTGCACCCGGAGGACAAATGCAGTTGTTTCTGCAGCTTATCGCCATATCTTCGATCGGCCTTGTCGGAATCTCTTCCGAGTATACGACCTTGAGTTTCTTGACGCCCCTCTTCTTCAGCTCTCTTCTCATGACCTTCGCAAGCGGACACACCTTTGTCTTGTATATATCTGCAACCTTGAACTGGCTTCCGTCAAGCTTGTTTCCCGCACCCATGCTGCTGATGATCGGGATATTCTTCTCCTTGCACTTCATGACAAGAGCAATCTTGGCTGTCACGGTGTCCACCGCATCGACTACGTAGTCGTAGCTGTCCCAAGGGAAGTCATCCGCATTTTCCGGAAGGAAGAAACATTTGTGTACCTCAACCTCCACATTTGGATTGATGTCAAGCATCCTGTCCCTCATAACATCGGTCTTATACTTTCCAACCGTGCTCCTTGTCGCTATGATCTGTCTGTTGAGATTGGTCAGACACACCTTGTCGTCATCTATCAGGTCAAATGCTCCGACGCCGCTCCTTACCAGCGCCTCGCATACATAACCGCCAACTCCGCCTATTCCAAATACCGCTACCTTAGAGCCTGCCAGCTTGTCCATGGCTTCCTTGCCAAATAGCAGCTCTGTTCTCGAAAACTGTGTTAACATCTCTTATTCTCCTAATATGATATATATCCCACTACAACTATATACAAAATAAGTTTTTTTTCAACTGAAATCTTATTGCCCCCTCCCGGGACGGAGGTACCTGCTGATGGGGACGGAGGTACCTGTCCCCTCCGTCCCTGATTTATATTGAGTACATGTATCCGATCCGGTCACTGTACTCCCGGGTAAGATCGGCGATGGTTTTGTTATCAAGGACATTGTTGATGGCAGTCTCAAGGTCATCCCACACCTCTCCGATGACATCGTTCATGACCATGTTGGTGTCGCCATCCTCATCAACTCGATTATCGATCGGTGATATCCTGCCCTCAATCTCCCTCAGCACCATCCCAACCGTGATCTCCTCCGCCGGCGTGTTCAGACGGTAACCGCCCCTCGGGCCTCTCACGCTCCTTAAATATCCTGCCTTTAGCAGAGAAGATGTAACCTGCTCAAGATATTTGTCAGACAATCCACATCTTCTGGCTACGGCTTTGACAGTAACCGTGCTGCCACTGTTTATCGATATATCTACCATGAGTCTCAATGCATATTGTCCCTTTGATGATATTAACATTTTTCCGCCTCCTGTTCGTTGTTATATTTTGCCTATAGAATTACTATGAATTAGTTTTATTTTTTTTGGCAGGGAGAAAACAGGTATGCATTTACATTCCATGCTTTATCTCCATGCCAATTGCTTCCCAATTATTCTATTTATTTTTTAACCCATTCAGGTATTCCTCTACATAATGGATAACTGCTGCACCGTCTCCGACTGCTGTCGCCACCTGGCGCACCGCCTTGGTCCTCACATCTCCCGCGGCAAATATTCCCTGTGTGCTGGTCTGTCCGGTCTCGCCCGCTGCAACGTAACCAGCGTCATCAAGCTCCACGACGTCACCAAGAAAATCTGTGATCGGGCTTGTGCCTATTGCTATAAATACACCGGCTACCGGAAGTGTGAAATCGTGGCTGCCAAATGCTGATGTTTCTTCACTAGATGCATTGACATTTGCCCCTGCATCTGCCTGTCCGCCCGCTGCTGTCGGTGTCTTCACAGCAACCTTGAGCTCCAGCTTGCCCGGTGTTCCGCCTATCTCTGTCACCTGCGCAAATGGGTGAAATTCTATATTCTCAGTCTCAAGCACCTGCGCACCAAGTATTTTCTCACCTCTGAACTCAGCCCTTCTATGGATCAGATGTACCTTGCTGCACATCTTTGACAGATATAGGGCATCCTCAAGGGCTATATTGCCTCCGCCCACGACTGCGACTTCTTTGTTCTTGAAGAACGCCCCATCACATGTGGCACAGTAAGAAACTCCTGCCCCTGTGAATTCCTCCTCACCGGGAACGCCAAGCTTTCTGTGCTTTGCACCCGTGGCTATCAGAACCGCCTTTGTCTCTATGCTTCTGCCATCCTCCAAGCTGACCTTCTTGTGATCGCCGTGATCCTCGATGGCTGTCACCTCTCTGTCATCAAACTCCACGCCAAATGTATCCGCGTGTTCTCTGAACTTCATACCCATGTCAAAGCCGCTTATGCCCGGCAGTCCAAGGTAGTTGTCAACCTGCTCTGTATTCACGATCTGCCCGCCGGAGAATGCCTCCTTCTCCAGTACCACCACATCCATCATCGCCCTCTTGGCGTAGACTGCGGCGGACAGACCCGCAGGGCCGCTGCCCACAATAACCAAATCTCTCATATTTCCTCCTTGTCGAAGAAGGTCGCTGTCATGTTTATGTGATGCTCCAAGGCTACGCACGACTCTGTCACCTTGTCTTAGCTCCTGAATTGAACATCAGCCCATCAAAAGTCGCCTTCGGCGAGGGCTGACGCTACATGTCAAGTTTTCACAGAAAACTTGACACATTATTTGCATTCGCTCCCGCCCCCTATAAGGGCAGGGGGGCTCCCGCTCAGCAAGGAGCGACAAGCTTCCGTCGTCTATGTGCTACCCGCCTTTGTAGCATCACATAAACATGACAGCTTACTCTTCGATAACCGTTAGTTTTATTATGTTATTTCCAAACCACTCTTTTAATACTTATCTAATTATTTCTACAATATAGGAATATAAATTCCTTTTTAATGAGACATCTTCTGACCTACTAAGTCTCTCTAGTTCTCTTTGTATTTCTTTATCAGCTCACAGGTTTTGGACACGTCTTCCTTGCTGTGTGCGTAGGACACGAACATTGCCTCGAACTGTGATGGTGCAAGATAGATTCCGTTGTCCAGCATGTATGAGAAATACTTTGCATACCTTGCGGTGTCGCTGGATATTGACGTGTCCATATCCACTACTTCCTGATCTGTGAAGAATACGCTCATCAGTGAGCCTATCTGGTTGACATGGACTGTGTCGCCAAATGTGCTTCTGACTGTGTCGGCTATCTGCCTTGTGCTCTTTTCTATCGCCGGATATATTGTATCCTTTTCCTTCTGGAGTATGCGGAGCGTTGTGAGTCCGGCTGTCATGGCAATCGGATTGCCCGACAGAGTTCCCGCCTGGTATACTCCGCCAAGTGGTGCCACCATGCTCATGACATCGCGGCGTCCGCCGTATGCTCCCACCGGCATTCCGCCTCCAACTATCTTGCCAAGTGTTGTGAGATCAGGCTTTACCCCGAAGTATTCCTGGGCACCGCCAAGGCTGAGTCTGAAACCTGTGATGACCTCATCAAATATAAGAAGTGAGCCGTACTCATTTGTTATGTCCCTGAGGAACTGAAGGAATCCATCATGCGGTGGGACAACTCCCATATTTGCGGCAACCGGCTCGACCACGATTGCGGCAATGTCTTTGCCCTCCGCCTCAAATAACTTCTTTACGCTGTCCTCGTTGTTATACTCAGCTATGAGTGTATGCTGTGTATACGACTTTGGAACTCCCAGACTGTCCGGAACTGACTGTGTAAGTGCTGCCGAGCCTGCTTTGACCAGAAGTCCATCACTGTGTCCGTGATAGCAGCCGCGGAACTTTACAATCTTATCTCTGCCTGTAAATCCCCTCGCCACTCTGAGGGCACTCATCACCGCCTCTGTTCCCGAGTTGACCATTCGTGTCAGCTCCATTGACGGCATGAGCTCATTTATCAATTCTGCGATCTCGAGCTCTTTCCTTGTCGGTGCGCCAAATGTAAGTCCATCATCACAAGCAGCCTTTACCGCATCTATGACTCTGTCATCGGCATGCCCCAAAATTCCCGGGCCCCAGGAGCAGACATAATCCACATAGGAGTTGCCATCCTCGTCAAATATATGTGAACCTTTTGCTTTCTTCATAAATACAGGTGTCCGTCCCACCGAGCCAAATGCCCTGACCGGTGAATTGACGCCGCCTGGAATTACCTTCTGTGATTTCTCAAATAGATCCTGTGAATTTGTCATTGCCATTCTTCTTTCTATAATTTATCGTCCTGTGTGACTTTTTTCTTTGTTTCCTTTTGTTTTTCGCAAAGCTATGTTATTTTAGCCGTTTAGATACAATATTGTATCTTTTTCTAATTTATATTCCAAATAGATAAAAATGCCTCGTTATACATAGCAACTATTGTCCTACTCAGCTCTATCTTCTTTTAAGTGTTGATGTCGCATTCTCCTCATCTTTGGCAACGCCCCTCTCTCCTCCGTCGAGTGGGGCAGATCGTCGGAATCATTCCGAAATATGACTCCGTCATATTGATTCCGACTCAAGCCAATGTGCCACGTCTATGGCGTGATAGGTTATGATGATCCCTGCTCCGGCACGCTTCATGGCTGTCATGTTTTCCATTACGATCCTCTTCTCGTCTATCCAGCCATTTGCCGCAGCTGCCTTGACCATGGAGTACTCGCCGCTGACATTGTACACAGCTATCGGATAGTCCGTGTGGTTTCTCACATCCTTGACTACATCCAGATAAGCAAGTGCCGGCTTGACCATGATTATGTCTGCTCCCTCGGCGATATCCGCCTCGCACTCTCTCAGAGCCTCCCTGCCATTTGCGGGATCCATCTGGTATGTCCTTCTGTCTCCAAACTGTGGTGCAGAATGTGCCGCATCGCGAAATGGTGCATAGTAACCAGATGCAAATTTCGCACTGTAACCCATGATCAGTACATCCGTCAGCCCGTTGTCGTCAAGTGCCTTTCTGATGTAAGCGGTATGTCCATCCATCATATCTGATGGAGCCACCATGTCCGCGCCGGCCTTTGCAAGGGATACAGCCATCTTGCCCAGATATGGAAGAGTCTCATCGTTGAGTATCTTGCCGTCATGTATAATTCCGCAGTGACCGTGTGATGTGTACTCACACAGACAAATGTCCGCTATGACTATCATGTCCGGATACAGCTCTTTTATCCTCCTGACCGCTTTCTGCATGATTCCCTGGTCGTCGTACGCGCTGCTGCCCACCTCATCCTTGTGAGCCGGTATGCCGAACAGGAGAACCGCGCTGATTCCGGCGTCCGCCACTCTGCGAAGCTCCTCCTCAAATGTGTCAAGTGAATACTGGTATATTCCCGGCATGGAGTCTACCGGATTCTTGATTCCTGTGCCCTCCGCCACAAACATCGGATATACAAGATCCTCCTTGTTAACCCTGTTCTCTCTAACCATATTTCTGATGGCCTCGCTGCCACGAAGTCTTCTGAGTCTTATCATATTACTGCCTCTTTTCTCTACATACATGTTCTCTCTATTATTCAAATGGGGACGGAGGTACCTGTCCCCTTTTACGAAACGGATAGTGGGAACGGAGGTACCTGTCCCCCACTTCTGATGCTACCTGTGAGTATAGAATTCGCCGATGGATGATATAAGATGCTCAATATCACCGACCTCCGGAACTATATCCGCATGATAACCAGCTTTCTCCAAAGCCTTCTCTGTCACATTTCCAAGTGCTGCTATGCGGATGTTTTTCATTATATCATGAATTTTTAAAGTACTTTCTGTATTATTCGTATGCTCCCTGCATGAATCAACATCATTCGGCATATGATCCATGCCAGATCCATTTTTCTCTGCGTCAAGGACTTTCAGGAATCCCCTGACACCTGACGCGCTGACAAATGTGATCACATCCAGATCTTTCAGATACTGTATGCTCTCCATCCTGCGGCCAACCACATCATATACTGGAATCTCCTCGTATGTTACGCCGCCCTTATCAAGTATATCAAGCATTGTCTCGCTGCCCTGAACGGCCCTCGGAAGGAGAAGCTTCTCTCCGTCATTCATCACGTTTGCAAGACCCATAGCAAGGGCGCTTGTGGTGTACTCGTCCGGCACATAGTCCGCTATGTAGCCTTCGGATCTTAACGCATCCCTTGTTCCGGCACCGACCACCGCAAATTTCAGATGAACCAGTTTTCTGACATCTATATTCCACTCCCTGAGCCATTTGAAAAACAGGGTTATGGTGTTCTGACTGGTAAATGCCAGCCAGCTATAATCTTCTATATGTTCCAGAGCCACACGCAGCCTGTCCTTCTCCTCTGTCTGCTCCACACTCATATCCACTATGCTGTAGGACTGACCGCCAAGTGCATCTATTGCAACTCTCATCTTCTCGCGAAGCTTTGGCGTTCCAACAAGTCCAACGTGGACATTCTGAAGCGGTCCTCTGTTCGGTGCAGTAAAATCCAGTGCTGCATTTTCACCCACGACTATGATTGCGGGGGATTCTAGCTTTGCATCGTTCACCTTGTCCGCAATGGACTGTATATCGCCACGAACTATCTGCTGTCCAGGCATGGTTCCCTTGGAAATGACCGCGACCGGAGTATGTTCCTCAGCCCCAGTCTGAACAAGTCTCTCCATGATCTGCGGCAGCCTGTTAAGTCCCATGAGGAACACGCTTGTCCCTTCCTGATTTCTAATATAAGCATAGTCATTTAAAACATCTTCATCTGATCTGTGTATGTCTGCCCGCTTGTGTCCTGTTATCACGTGAAAGCTTCTGCTCGTTCCCCGGTGGGTCACTGGTATGCCGCACACCTCCGGAACCGCCACTGCGGATGTTATTCCCGGTATCACCTGAAATGGGATCCCCGCTTCTAAAAGTGCGGTCACTTCCTCGCCGCCTCTTCCGAATACAAATGGATCGCCACCTTTGAGGCGCACCACCATGTTGCCTTTGCGACCTTCCTCAACAAGTATCTCGTTTATCTCAGGCTGCTTCTTGTAGTGGCTGCCCGCCTGTTTGCCGACGTATATCCTGCGGCAGTCCGGCTTCACCATCTCCAGAAGCTGGTAGGTGCCAAGCCTGTCATATATGATCGTATCGCATTGTTTTATGAATTCCAGGCCCTTCACCGTAATGAGTCCCGGGTCGCCGGGGCCTGCGCCTATCAAATATACCATTTTTTTGCTCTCCCATGCGCTGGGTGTGCTGGATTTGTGCCTGCTGTGCGTAGCCCAGCAGGCACAAATCCAGCACACCCAGCTTACATATCGATAAAATTTACTTTTCTACTTATCTTCAAAATACACTGCTTCATAACATTTTTCTTTTCTTGAAATAGAAACATATCTGTTATGCTATAACCTACTTTATCAACGCCTCTACCAGTTGTTCCCATTCTGAGGTGTTTCCTTCTACCGTCTTTCTGTGTATCTGGATTTCTTCATCTTTCTCTTTGTCCGATGAAGCCGCATCTACTTTCATCAGGCTTAGCTTCATGTGTTTGCCTTTCAGTTCTGAGTACACGCCTATCGGTTCGTGACAGCCGGCGTTCAGGCGGCTTAAGACTGCGCGCTCGCATGTGAGCTGTGTGTATGCCTCGGTATCATTTATCGCCCTCACCATGTCGTATGCTTCGCCGGATGTTCGCGTCTCTATGGCTATGATTCCCTGGCACGCTGCCGGAAGCATTGACTCTGTACTGAGGTATCTGAATGTAAGCTCGTCCTTGTGCACTTCAAAGCATTCTGTACTGTCATTGCCTTTATCTTCAATAACTCCCAGGCGCTCAAGCCCTGCCGCTGCAAGAATGATGGCATCGTATTCGCCGTCCTCTAGCTTCTGTATGCGGGTGCCGACATTTCCTCTCAGATTCTTGCACACCGCATTTGGATACATGTCTCTTATCTGGTACTGCCGTCTCAGGCTGCTGGTTCCCACCACGAAACTGTCGTTTCTGTCAAATGACCTGCCACTCTTATATATAAAAACGTCCTGCGGACATGCTCTCGGAAGTGTACCCGATATCGTAAGACCTTCCATGATCTCCATCGGCATATCCTTGGCACTGTGTACCGCTATGTCTATGTCACCTTTAAGTATAGCTTCCTCGAACTCCTCGACAAATACCGCTTTGCCTCCGAATTCCAGAAGCGCTCTGCTGGTGTCCCGATCCCCCCGGGTACTCATTGTAACCATCTGAAAATCAATCTGGGGAAATCTCTCATTGAGTGCCTTTATCACCAATTCAGTCTGAGCAAGAGCAAGCTTGCTGCCGCGGGTTCCAACTTTTACTGTTTTTTTCTGTCCTCCGCTTTCGCAATCCAAACAGTCACTATTGAATCCATCTGCCATGTCATTCTCCGCAAATTTACGAATATTCGGTTTATTTTTACCATGTCCATTCTCAACTCTCATCTAACAGACTCCTAACCATTTGCTGAAACGCTTTCTTTCGCTCTTCCTCGCCGTCTATCTGTGCTTTGATCTGCTCGCGGAGCTCACCCATACGCTCCGCTATATCGCCATAACTCCTACCTAAATGGCTCTCTATATTTCTCTTGATCGTGCCCGCAAGCACTGGACTCTGTCCACCGGTGGAAACGCTTATAACAACCTCTTTATCCTTTATGATCGCTGGAAAATAAAATCCGCAATCCGCCTTCACATCAACCACATTTACAAGTATTCGCTGCTGCCTGCAAAGCTCCGCCATTTCGTGGTTGACCTTCTCATCGTCCGTCGCCATTATGACGACAAATGCGCTAACAATATCCTGTGGCTGCACACGTCTTTTTACAAGTGTTAGGCATCCAGAATAATCTGCAAAATTCTCTACAGAACCACGATCATCGCTTGTCGCTGCACAGTATTTGTCTGGCGTATTCACCTGCTCCGCCAGTTTCAAAAGCTCCGGGCAAAACTCTGGGGACACCACCGTGACCACCGCGCCAAATTCCAGCATGCTGCACACCTTTCTGTATGCAACAGTTCCGCCTCCTGCGATCAGGCATCTCTCATTATTCAGTTCGATCATAAATGGGAAATACGACATCACTACCTCTAATTTCTATTATTGAGTCTCTATAAAAAAGCACCAAAAGTTGTTCCAATTATCTGACATCTGACATAACCATCATCAGACGATGATACTGCATAATCTCAGGCAAACAAGCAGTATTCAGTTCTCACATCCGGCAGTCACAATACTGTCCAGCATTTTCTCAAATGCCTCATACTCAAGCTGTCCTTTGAGTTTATATACCATCTTTGCACCATCTATAGTCTTAAGCTTCGCCATCACGTCTCCGTGCTCCCTGTTGAACCTCGAAAATGCTATGTTCTTCATGATCTCGTCAACCTGTGATATGAGCCACGGCTCCATCTCTGTGATTGTCTTTGCCCTGCTCTCATTGTTCTCTCTGGAGAGTGTCCTGATATAGTCTATGTCACGCAATACACATCCGTCCACCTCTGAGACTGACGGGTCAATGTCCTTCGGCATTGCCAGATCCAGGAACAACCTCCGCTTATGATGCATTTTCACGGCTTCTGCCAGTTCATCCCTGACAAATGTATAATGAGGGCTTGCTGTCGCGCTGATGATGACATCCGCCCAGGCTGCCAGCTCATATCTTCTGCTGTAGTCCTCTATCCTGATCTGCTGATGTCTGCCAAATATGCTATCTGCACTGTGGTGGCTTCTGCTTGTGCCTGTTATCTCTATGTCTGGCGCAAGATCTGCGATATCCTTGACAACTATGCTGCCTATCTTGCCTGTGGCTCCTACGACTAGGATATGCCCGGTATTTGCCTTTTCAGCATCCTCACTCTCAACTTGACTGCTGCTTACCACATCACTTCGAACATCTCTGCACGTGTTTTCAATGCCGCCATTTCTTGTAAAATTCACTGCCTCCCGTGCTGACAAGGTTCCGACGGATATCGGAAGCCTCGTGGCATCACTCTCCGTTGCCACCGCCTTTGCCGCCGCAAGTGCTCCCTGAAATGCTATATTCAGCTCGCCGTCACAGGCTCCAAGCTCCTTTGCCACAAGATATGCGCTCTTCACCTGATGTATGATCTCCACCTCGCCGAGCACCATGGAATCCATACCACACGCCACTCTGCACAGATGTAACACACACTGAAATCCTTCATAATTCATGCTATATCTTCTTATGAGGCTGACCGGAACCTCCCTGTCATTTGCCAACAGCTTTTCCACCTGTTCATATTTATCTATGAAGTATATCTCCATCCTATTGCAGGTCGACAACACGACACATCCACCCACCTCAGCCTTAAGGCGCTCAGTGAACTGTCTCTGTCCTTTTGTCGTAAATGCAAATCTCTCCCTGACATCGGCCGGCGTATTCTTATGGTTTATACTTATGCAAAACATCTCTTCAGTAACTCCAAATAAAATTTATGACACAGTCCGCGTAAAGAACAAGGGCGGGTATCAAAGCCCGCCCTGTTCCTTCAAATGCCTGCTATCTATCATGATTCTATAACAAGCTCCTCTATCGTCACATTCTTTTCCTCATCTATGTTGAAGGCCTTGAGTACCGGATTGTCTATCTCCATGAGGGAGAGAATCAGATAATTCACCTTGGAATCATATGCAAGTCTCTTATCCTCCTCCGAAGGTCTGGACGGAGACTCTGGATGGGAATGAAAGTTGCCAAGAAGCTCGTATCCATTTGCACGCATATCCTTAACTGCCGCAAGCTGCTCTCTCGGGTCCATGGAAAAATGCTCGTTGCTGGCGTCAATATTTGTCAGGAGATACACCTTCCTGATGTACTTCTTATCGCCCTCTCTAACACCGCCGATCAGACCACAGGACTCATTTGGAAGGCCTTCCTTGCAGTGTGCAAGTATCTTCTCGTAATCAGACTTTGTCATGTACAACATCTTACTTCATATCCTCCTTATATTCAACTATCTCTGTGACCCACCTGTATCAACTATGTTGATCATGCAGCATTAAGCGGGAGCGCTCCCAGATATGGTATTGTCAGTCAGACTCAGCATTCACAGCCCTATACACAGGCGGATTACAGAGATCATTTTATTTTCCGTCGCACTCTACCTGCTCGTAGTCGATGAGCTTGGTGATGGTTGGATTTGGTCCACATACAGCACAGCCACAGCCCTTCTTGTGAGGGAGCTTTACTGTGTGGAATTCCATCTTAAGTGCGTCAAATGTAAGGAGTCTTCCTGTCAGAAGATCGCCAACTCCAATGAGATACTTGATCGCCTCCATAGCCTGAAGACTTCCAATAACACCGCCCATTGCTCCGATGACTCCGGCCTGCTTACATGTAGGAACCGCATCCTTTGGAGGTGGATCCTTGAATACACATCTGTAACATGGTCCCTCATCTGGAACATATGTCATGAGCTGGCCCTTGAATCTGATGATTCCTGCATGTGAAAATGGCTTCTTAGCCATAACACAGGCATCATTTATAAGGAACTTCGCAGGGAAGTTGTCTGTTCCATCGATAATGAAATCATAGTCCTTGATGAGATCCATGATGTTCTCTGATGTCACGAACTCTCTGTATGTGATCACATTTACATCAGGGTTCATGGCGTTCATGGTCTCCTTTGCGGATTTGACCTTTGCCTTGCCCACATCTGCTGTTCCGTGAATGATCTGTCTCTGAAGATTTGACAGATCTACCTCATCGGCATCAACTATACCGATGGTTCCTACTCCGGCTGCTGCCAGGTACATAGCGGCTGGCGCTCCCAGTCCACCTGCGCCGATGATCAGCACCTTGCCATTTAACAATTTCTTCTGTCCCTTCACGCCAACTTCCTGAAGGATGATGTGACGTGAGTAACGCTCCATCTGTTCGTTTGTGAATGCCATTAGAAGCTGCCACCTCCCATGAAGTAGAGGAACTCTACTGTATCGCCGTCCTTGAGCTCTGTTGTTGCAAATGCATCTGAGTCAACAAACTCATCGTTTACTGTTACTGTGACATAGTCCGGATTCTCAACGTTCTCTGACACGATGATCTGAGCTATTGTTGTCTTCTCTGCTATCTCTTTCTTCTTTCCTGCTATTGTGACTGTCATTTTTCTTTCCTCCTGACGATTCATTTGCCTGTCCGGCGTTGCCAGACTGACATAAAATGTGATTATATACTTTATAAAATTATTTATATAGTTTCATTCTTATATGCACCGGAAGTAATTGACTACAGTCAAATACTCCATCATGTCACTTTACCAATGAATTTCTACAATAATTTGCCAACTTCTTCCTCCAGCGCATTTCTCTTCACAAGGCCACGGATGCGGGAAACCTCCTCGCCTCCCTTGAAAAAGAGTATGGTTGGTGACGCCATGACTGCGTACTTCTCAGCAAGCTCTGCGTCGAAGTTTACATTTACCTTGTACACATTTACCTTATCCTCGTAGTCATCTTCTATGCCGCCAAGGATAGGTGAGAGCTGCTTGCATGGTATGCAGCTGTCCGAATAGAATTCCACGATGACCGGGAGCTTCGACTGAAGAACCTTCGCATCGAAATCCTCTGCACTGACTCTTACTGCCATTCATTTTCTCCTTTCCTGCCGGATCTGATCAATCCTCCAGCTTCTTCACTATAAGATCATAAGTGCCATTCTCGTTGTCGATGAGCTTCAGGATCTGCTGTCCTTCCTCCTTGAAGCTTCTTGGTACGTTCTGTACAGGCTCGCCGTCGTTCATGGTAACCGCAAGCACCTGTCCTATCTCAAGCTCCTCCATGGCTACCTTCGCCTTGACAAATGTCATCGGGCACACCACATCAGTTATATCTACTCTGTCATCGATTTCGTAATCAGCCATTGTAAGCCTCCTTTAATACTTCTTTGAATTTGTCTAAGCCCACGCGCTCCAGAGTGAACTGGAAACGCTCGCTTGGCTTTGCATTGTCTGCAAAGAACTGTATTGCCGCATCTGTGATACGGAAAAGCTGTTCCTCAGATGTAACAACCGGAAGTAACTCCTCGCCGCGGTGGATCGTATTTCCAAATAATCCTCCGAATGAGACAAGGTATCCTGTCTCGCCCTTCCATGCATCTGTAGGACATGCCTTTGCGCATCGACCGCAATAGTTACATTTGTCTGTGTCGAGGATGATCTTGCCGTCCGCCATGGTGATCGCGCCCTCACGGCACGCCTTGACGCACACGCCACACATGATGCATGATGGCTCATCCCACTCTACTACCATTGCGCCCTTGATTCCCACATCGTTCTCCTCTGCCTTCAGACAGTTGTTCTGGCATCCTGTGACACCGAACTTGAACTTGTGAGGAAGCTCCCTTGCGTAATATCTCGCATCAAGCTTCTTGGCTATATCATAAGTGTCTATATTGCCGCTCGGACAGATCTGATTTCCCTGGCACGCTGTGACTGTTCTTACTCTTGGGCCACACACACCCGGCTTACAGCCTCCCTTTGCCAGTTCTTCCTTTACCTCTTCCACATCGTCAAGCTTAACAAATGGGATCTCAACACTCTGTCTCGATGTGAGATGTACATGTCCATCTCCGTATTTCTCGGCAACCTCTGCTATCTTCTTGAGATTCTCTGCGGTAAGATTTCCTCCCACCACCTGAAGTCTCAGAGAAAAGTTATTCTTCTGCTTCTGTCTCATGAATCCGCCCTTTTTCAGAGCTGCGTAATCTACTGCCATATGTAGTTCCTCCAAATCATTTGTGTATTAGTCGACAAGGGCCTTCTGGAAATCTTCTATCAGATCCTCCACGTCCTCGATTCCGACACTAATACGAATCATATCATCATATACGTTGGCGTCAAGCTTCTCCTGCTCTGTGCTGTGCGCATTCAGTGTTGATTCAGGATGCACGATGAGCGTCTTTGTGTCTCCTATGTTCGACACTATCTGCGGTATTGTGAGCTTGTTCATCACCGCAAATGCCTTCTCCTTGCTGCCGACTCTGATGGTGATTATGGCACCATATCCACCGTGCAGCTGTTCATCTGCAATGTCATGCCAAGAACTGGATTCAAGCCCCGGATAGTTGACCTTTACACCCTCCTGACTTTCCAGAAACTGTGCAAGGGCAAGTGCATTGTGTGAGCATCGCTCCATTCGAAGCCCCAATGTCTCCATGCCCAGCATATTGTAAAATGCCGTCTGCGGAGCTATGCAGGCTCCTGTATTTCTAAAAAGTCCGTTTCTGAGCTTTGCTATATAGGCGAACTTTCCGAACATCTTGTACTGCTGCAGAAGCGGATAACGCTCTGCGTCCCATTTGAAATTGCCGCTGTCGGTGATGACTCCGCTTATGGCATCGCTGTTGCCATTGATGTACTTGGATGTGGAATTGATGACTATGTCCGCTCCAAGTGTCAGCGGTGTGACCAGGAATGCCGTGGCAACCGTGTTGTCTATCAGAAGAGGAAGCCTGTGTGAATGTGCCTGCTCTGCAAGAGCCTTTATATCCACCACATCGAGCTTTGGATTGCCGATGGTCTCAGCAAATATCACTCTGGTGTTCTCATTTATCGCTGCCTCGACCGCATCCTTATCCGATATCTCCACAAATGTCGTCTTGATTCCAAATGCCTCCAGATCATGGAACAGATCTATCGTTCCGCCGTAGAGTCCTGTGCTGGAGACTATCTCTCCGCCAGTTCCTACTATATTTAAGAGTGCATTTGTGAGTGCCGCCATTCCAGAAGAACACGCCACCGAACCTACTCCCTTTTCAAGATTCGTCATCCGCTCCTCAAATGCAAATATCGTCGGGTTATTGATCCTCGTATAAGAATACCCCGTCGCCTTGTTGTGGAATAGCTTCTCATGCAGCTCCGCCGAAGGCTGATAGAATGCACTAGATTGATAGATCGGTGTAAGTGTGGCGCCTGTATTCTCATCACCAAGCTTTGCGCTGTGTAATAATGCTGTGTTAAATCTCATGATCTTCTATGCCTCACTAAATAATAAATCCTATAATTCCTACGAACATGATAGGATTATATCTCTTATACCCTACTATGTCAATAGGAATTATAAAATAAGCAATGCAGATAATAAAAAATGCCAGTTGATGGGAGCTTGCTCACAATCAACTGGTGTTTTTTTGTTATCTATATGGCGCATGCCATTCCACGAGCCGCGTTAGCGGCGAGGGGAGCATGGCTTATTTTGTAGTGGTAGTCATCGGGAGCTTGCTCACAATCAACTGGTGTTTTTTTGTTATCTATATGGCGCATGCCATTCCACGAGCCGCGTTAGCAGCGAGGGGCGCATTGCTTATTTTATAATTTCGTCCGTCTTCCACGGCGCATGCTATCCTCAGGGCCGCGTTAGCGGCGAGGGGCGCATTGCTTATTTTATAATTCCGTACGGTATACACGGCACATGCCATTTCTCTGGCAACTTCCCCATACGTTTTCACTCATTTCTTATTTGCAATTTTCTTATACAGCATCTTCCTCACATAGAAATAACATACTATCTGCATAGCAAGGGTTATGATCCAGGACGCCGGATATGAGATGAACAGAACCGCCAGGGATCTGTGTCTCGGAAAAATCCAATATATCCACACGATTCGGGTTCCCACCGTTCCTATGATCGAGAGGAGCATCGGAACTCCGGAATGTCCCATCCCACGAAGCGCCCCCGGGAACAAGTCCATAAATCCGCAAAGAAAATATGTGACTGTCGTATACAGCAGAATCTCCATTCCGCACTTTATAACCGCGTCGCTGCTCGTATATATATGCAGCAGCTGCGGTCCAAAGAAATACGCTCCATTGCCCAGAACCATCATTGCCGCAAATGACAATATCAAACAGTCGATCAGAACTCTCTCCATACGTTTCCATTTGCCGACACCGTAGTTCTGGCTCGTAAAACTCATGCACGCCTGCGTTACAGCATTCACCGTCACATACAGAAATCCAAATATATTATTTGCCGCCGTGTAGCCCGCCATGGCAACCGAGCCAAATGAGTTGACTGACGACTGAAGCAGCACATTCGAAAAGTTGATGACTGTGCTCTGAATTCCCGCCGGAACTCCGACCGAAAAGATCTGCTTTACATATACCCCCTTGATGGTAAGCTTTGAAAATCTAAGCTGATAGCTCGTCTCTGACATGTAGAGACAACGGAGCACAAGCACGCAGGATATCAGCTGTGAGATAACAGTTCCGATTGCCACACCGGCAACTCCAAGCTTGAAAATGATCACAAAGCATAGGTTTAGACCTGTATTTGCAATTCCTGAAATAACCAGGAAAAGGAGCGGCCTCTTTGTATCTCCCACCGCTCTGAGTATGGCAGCGCCGTAATTGTACAGCATAAAAAACGGCATTCCCAGAAAGTAAATCCGCATGTATACAGACGAAAGATCGATTACATCATCCGGTGTATCCATAAGCGCTAACGCCGGTTTTGCACATATCAGCCCGACAAAGGCCATAATAATACCGCTGATCAGCGCTAACGTGATCGCGGTATGTACTGTCTCTGACATTTCTTTATCTTTTCCCGCAGCATAAAATCTTGCCGCAAGCACATTTGCCCCAAGAGATATCCCTATGAACAAATTGGTAAATACATTGATAAGTGCTGTGGTTGAACCGACCGCCGCCAGGGCCTGACTTCCACTGAATCTTCCGACAACGATGATATCCACTGCGTTGAACATCAGCTGCAAAATTCCTGACAACATAAGCGGTAACGAAAACGAGATCAGCTTGTCCATGATCGTCCCGTTGCACATATCAATTTCATATTTATTTTGTTTTACTGTAGAACTCATAATTTTCCTCAGACTCTTTCGACATAATATCATTTTCTTTATGTACATAAGGTTATACACTTTGCCTGATTATGTCAACTTTTATGTCTATGTCGTTTATTTACACATAAAAAAGACAGGACTTTCTCGTCCTGCCTCTTTCACACAGCCTTTATCACTCCGCCTCGAATTTTATTCCCTCTTCCTTTGCAAATGTTTCTGCAAACGAACCAGCTTTGCCAACAATTGTCAAGGTATCTTCGCCAAAGAAGACTCCCTTATCGAGATTCTCTACCCCTGCTGGAAGATGAATCACTTCTAATGTATCCGAAAAATAAGCATCATCAAATTCTTTAAGATTGTAGCCCAGGTCTACATATTTTAAACTGTCATTGCTAAAAGGCCCGTTAATTATGGATATAACATCCTTTCCGTCTATCTGCTCCGGTATGACAACTATCGGATCACTTCCATTATATGCCTTTATGGATACACTATCACCATTATCTATATATTCAAAGTCTGACGCAGGTGTCTCTGCATGATTTCTCACATCGTCCACCGTGATCTCTGCACTGTCTGTTACGAATGCCTCACTGTTGTTATTCTCTTTACTCTCTGCAGACTTGTCTGACGAGTCCGTACCTCCACATCCCACAAGTCCCATAACAAATGCACCGCTCACGTCCATCCTCAGGGCCGCGTTAGCGGCGAGGGGAGCATAACGTGACAGGGGACACTCTTCGGTACAAAAGGAACGTCCCCACTAGATGTAGTTTCCATCGTGAACCTGAGCCGCGTCGTATACAGACTCCTTGCGGATCTCATCTGCTATCTCGTCTGCGTCAAGCTCGCCATCTGGGTTCCAGTCGCCGCTGTAGACCTCGGCGCCTTCTACCTTGACTCCTGCGATCTGCTGCTCGCTTGCGAAGAGAAGCACGATGATTCCGGCATGATGAAGATGCTTTAATACAGCATTTACATCCTCGCGGATATCTGGAGCGTACAGATATGTATGACGTCCATCGATGCTGAGCTTCTTCTCTACAGACTCAACGAAATCTCTTGTGACATTGCCTGCTGCAAATGGAACTATGACAGCCTTCTGTCCCTTGATCGCTGCACGCACATTTCTGTCCACGCGTCCCTCGTAAATTCCGGTCTCCTCAGTGTGAACCTCCTCGACAACACCGCAGGCACTTGTCATGTCTGTTACACGGTCGATGAGTATGAGTTCTCCGAGAGTCTTGTGTTTCTTGAACTCGTCTACAACGATCCTGTCGGCAAATGCGATCCTGCAGACTGCAATACCATTCTTGGAAAGGGTGTCCGCTGATTTCTGCTCACCTGTATTTACATCTATGGTGTAATCGATATGTGTAACTGTACCAGGGATCATTTTTGTTCCGAGCTTCACAAAAAAGTTCTTGCCATTGTACAGCTCATCGTCATCCATCCAGAGGAGTGTTGCGGTGATCGAAGATGCAACCTTTGCACCTGAATCAACTGTGAGCACACATCCTCTTGACACATCAACCTCACGGTCAAGCTGAATCGTTACAGGCTGTCCCTTCTGGGCTGAGTCAACTGTGTCAAATCCCACATGGATGCTCTTGACCTTTGCAGTCTCGTTGCTTGGGAGTGTGTTGATCTCGTCTCCAACGTGGATCTCACCATCCTCGATCTGACCTTGGAAACCTCTGAAGGTGTGGTCAGGACGGCACACTCTCTGAACAGGCATATAGAATCCTGCCTCTGTGTTATCCTCTGCGATATCTATATCCTCAAGGTATGTAAGGAGTGCTGGACCCTCATACCAAGGAATGTTCTCTGACTTATTTGTCACATTGTCACCCTCTGTAGCTGACACTGGGATTATCGTGATATTTGGCAGGCTGAGCTCGGATGACAGCTCATTTATCTGCTCAACTATCTCGTTGAAACGCTTCTCATCGTATTCGACAAGATCCATCTTATTTACTGCAAATACAAAGTATCTGATTCCCATCAGCGCGCAGATCCTTGCGTGTCTTCTGGTCTGCACTAGCACGCCCTGCTTTGCATCGATGAGGATGACTGCCAGGTCGGCAAATGAAGCTCCAACCGCCATGTTCCTTGTATACTCCTCATGACCCGGTGTATCCGCCACGATGAAGCTTCTCTTGTCTGTTGTAAAATATCTGTATGCAACGTCGATGGTGATACCCTGCTCACGCTCCGCCATCAGTCCATCCAGAAGAAGCGAATAGTCAATGGCACCGCCGCGGCTTCCTACCTTGGAATCAAGCTCTAGAGCCTTCTCCTGATCTGCATATAAAAGCTTTGAATCGTATAATATATGTCCTATAAGTGTTGACTTTCCGTCATCTACACTTCCGCATGTTATAAATTTAAGTAATCCGCTCATCTTAGAAGTATCCCTCCCTCTTTCTACGCTCCATGCTGCCTGCTGCCTCGTTGTCAATAACTCTGGTGGTTCTCTCTGAGGATACCGCACTGAGCGTCTCCTCGATAATCTCAGGGAGTGTGTCCGCTGTGGACTCCACGCCGCCTGTCAGTGGATAGCATCCGAGAGTTCTGAAACGAACACTCTTCATCTCTATCTTCTCACCAGGTCTAAGTTTCATTCTGTCATCATCGACCATGATGATATTTCCGTCACGGTATACAACAGGCCTAACCTTTGCAAAGTACAGCGATGGGATCTCTATGTTCTCACGCTCTATGTACTCCCATATATCAGCCTCTGTCCAGTTGGAAAGTGGGAATACTCTGACCTCCTCGCCCTTCTGGATCTTGGTGTTGAACAGCTTCCACATCTCCGGTCTCTGGTTCTTTGGATCCCAGGCATGCTGAGCATTTCTGAATGAGAGGATTCTCTCCTTCGCACGGGACTTCTCCTCGTCTCTACGTCCGCCACCAAATGCTGCTGTGAAACCGTATTTGTCAAGAGCCTGCTTGAGTGCCTGTGTCTTCATGATATCTGTGTATGCTGAGCCGTGGTCAAATGGGGTGATGCCCTTCTTGACACCCTCCTCGTTGATGTACTCGATCATGTCAAGTCCGTATTTCTTCGCTGTCTTGTCTCTGAACTCGATCATTTCCTTGAACTTCCATGTTGTATTTACATGCAAGAATGGAAATGGCGGCTTCTCAGGATAGAATGCCTTGAGTGCCAGATGAAGCATTACCGAGCTGTCCTTTCCTATTGAGTAAAGCATAACCGGCTTCTCACACTCCGCAGCAACTTCGCGGATGATGTATATCGCCTCTGCCTCCAGTTCGTCAAGATGTGATAATGTACCCATATCTATACCAACCTTTCTTCTTTTTAATATTTATTAGCTTCCTTCTTGTCTATCACTATCTGGTCTGTGGTTCCATCCATCTTTCGGATATTCCACAGAAGCAGATCTCCTTTGTTCTCCACCGACATCTGGCTTCCCATTCCGCCGATGTCAGCTCCGAGATATAATGAGATGGCGTCAAATGCACACTCCTTGATACAGGATGAGCACCCCCAGCAATCCTTAGGGTATTTCATGAATATCTGTCCATCCTCATCTCTCTTTATGAGGGAACCCGGGCAGACATTTGCACATTTGCCGCAGTTTTTGCAAAGCTCTTTATTTATCACTATGCTCATATGCATCCCCCTTTCCTTGGAACATCAGCCCATTTGAAGTCGCCTCCGGCGAGGGGCTGACGCTGCATGCCATATTCCCTGCGGGAACCTGGCACAAATTAACTAGCTCACGATGTATCATCTTAAGCTCGCCGTCCACCATCTTTGAGTTGACAAATATCTCCCATTCTTTGCTCTTCTCCGGGTAGTCCAGGTTCTCAGCAAAGCTGTGCCATCTCGTCTCCTTCCTGTCCTTCAGGTGTGCGATTACAGAGAGTGCAACTGTGAGCCTCTCCTTCACCTCATACACAAACATGAGCTCGTGCATGTCGTGGGCACTTATGTGCCATACAAGCTTCTGGAGCTGCTCTATCTTCTCCTTTGCCAGCTCAAGCTGTTTCACGTTGAACTGGTAGTGGGTGGATATTCCTCCGGCGTAGTTGTCCATGACCTTCTGCATGGCCTCCTCTATCGCCTCATATGTGAACATCTTCTCGTCAGTGTCGAGAAAATGGTCGTACTCCTCTATCTTTCTGTCAAATTCAGCCTCCTCGTCAAGCTCAGGATCAAGGTATCCCTCGTCAAGCTGCTTTACCATGGCAATGGCTGCTATCTCTCCCTCAACCATCGCTCCGGTCACATACTTCTGTGGACATCCGCCCGCCACATCTCCGGCTGCGAACAGCCCGCGTATTGTGGACTCTCTGTCGTTGTCCACCCAGTAACCGCTTGCGGTGTGGCCGCCGACTATATAAGGCTCTGTGCCCTCTATCTCCACATTCTGCTCACTCGGATTCTTGCCGGACTCAAGCCATTTGAGAGTCTGGCTCGGAGCCATGTTGAGGTATGCCCTCTTCAGTGAGTCATCCTGCTCTGGGGTGATGCCCTCGGTTCTCAGATAGCATGGACCTCTGCCTTCTATATTCTCTCTCACCGTTCCGTACACTCTCTGGGATGTGGTGAGTCCATATTTGTTCTCGTATACCTCGCCGAGTGAATTGACCTGCTTTGCGCCCACACCCTGGGCTATGGTTCCCGTAGGTGCTATGGTGTCCTTACATCTGAGTGCTATAAATCTCATCTCAAATGTAGTCATCTCCGCTCCGGCATTTATTCCCATTGCATATCCCGCTCCGGTGTTGAACGGCGGATACCACATCTTATGCCTCGAAAATCCCGGATTGTTCGGTCTGTAAAGTCCCGCCGCACCGCCTGTAGCACAGAGCACTTTCTTTGCTCTGATCTCGTAGGCCGTATTATCCTCTATGGAGAATCCAAATGCCCCGAGGATCTGATTATTTTCAACTATATAGTCCGTGATGTTGACTCTGTTCAGTATCTGACAGCTGTCAAGCTCCTCAACCGCCTTTGCAAGCAGCGGCTTCATGTTCTCGCCATTTATCTTGATATTTCTGTTGCCCCTTGCAACATACTCTCCATTCTCATCCTTGAGGATAACCAGCCCCAGCTTCTCCAGCTTGTCTGTTACACGGTTCAGCCCCTGTGACATAGAAAGCAAAAGATCTTCTCTGACGATCCCGTCAGCGTCTTTCCTGCAGTAGTCCACATAGTCCTCAGGCTCCCTGCCCTTCACTATGTATGCGTTGATGGCGTTCACACCCGCCGCCAGACATCCACTTCTCTTTATGTTTGCCTTCTCTGCGATGATGATGGAATAATCAGAATGTTCTCTGACAGTCAGCGCTGCATAGCAGCCAGCCGTACCACCACCGATTATCAAAATGTCCGTATGAAGTATTTTCCTGTTTGCAATACCCATATTTTCTCTCCAATCACTTTTATAATTAGATGTAGAATACATCGTTATCCTGCATTGCCTTGTTCTCCAGCAGATATGTCTGATTCTCATCAAATACATACAGCCTGTAGATGAGAACGTGGACCTGCTCCCCCGGCTTTACGACATCCTTCTCCATGGATCTCTCGGCGACGATCTCCACTCCGTTGACATCCACCGTGACGTCCAGATGGCTTCCGCGGAACAGCACATCCTTGACTATCCCCGACTCCGCCGCACTCTGGTACTGATCCAGCCTGCCGCTCTTGGATATTTTGACGAACTCCGGTCTGATGACCGCTCTGTCCGCTCCCGGCACCCTGTCAAAACCCTTGAGCTTCTCGTAGTCCTCCACAACGGTTGACCTTCCGATGAACTGTGCCACAAACGGTGTAGATGGAGTCTTGTATATCTCCATCGGTGATCCCATCTGCTCTATCTGTCCGTGGTTGGTGATGATGATCTCATCCGCAACCTCAACAGCCTCGTCCTGATCGTGAGTGACAAATATGCTCGTTATGCCAAGCTTTTCAACCATCTCCTTGAGCCATGTCCTAAGCTCTGTCCTGACCTTTGCATCTATTGCGGCAAATGGCTCGTCCAGCAGCAACACCTGTGGATTCGGAGCCAGCGCTCTTGCAAATGCCACTCTCTGCCTCTGTCCGCCTGAGAGCTGATTCGGATATCTCTTCTCCATCCCCGAAAGCCCCGTCAGCTCCAGTAGCTCCATGACTCTCTTCTTGATCTCTTTCTTAGGAACCTTCATAAGTTCCAGTCCGAATGCCACATTGTCAAATACCGTCATATAACGGAACAATGCGTAATTCTGAAATACGAATCCGATTCCTCTCTTCGCAGCCGGTATATCATTTACACGCCTGCCGTCTATGTATATGTCACCGGAATTTGGATTTTCAAGTCCGGCTATCATTCGGAGAAGTGTCGTCTTTCCGCTTCCCGACGGTCCCAGAAGCGCCACCAGCTTACCCTTCTCCACACCGAAGCTGACATTGTTGGACGCCAGGAAGTCTCCATATTTCTTATATATATTTTTCATCTCGACGTACATGTCGTCAGCCTCCTTATTGTTTTCTTATTCTGTCACATCTGATCTATCTCTCGAAGCTCCTGCAAGCCATCCCATATGCAGACTATCTCACTTCGCCCTTCTCGGGTATCGCCCCCTCGCCTCCGCTCAGCGGCAAGTCGTCACGCGCATGAGAGTTATGAACTTCGTTCATAAGCGCGTTTCCTCTTCGCTCTGTACTCAAGCAGATTTCTCAGGAACAATATGATGACCGCTATGATCACCAGTATGGACGATACCGCAAATGCCGCCGTGATGGATTCCTCCGTTCCTGACATGTACAGCGCATCGATCTCAAGTGGAAGTGTAAATGTCCCGCCCCTTGTCTTGGACAGTGCATTTACCGCACCGAACTCGCCTAGCGCTCTGGCGGTACAGAGGATGATTCCGTATATGAGTCCCCATTTCATCTGGGGAAGTGTTATCCTTCTAAATATCGTGAAGCCCTTCGCCCCCATGAGCGCCGCTGCCTCCTCCTCATCCTTGCCCTGGGCGTTCAGCACCGGGATAAGCTCCCTCGACACAAATGGGAATGTCACGAATATGGTAGCAAGCACAACGCCTGGAACTGCAAATGTTATCCTGATGTTTGTCCCCAGCATATCATTGATCCATCTGATCGCCGGATACGTCCATCCGAGTCTTCCAAATGTCATGAGGTAGGCAAGTCCTACAATGACCGGTGATATGGAAAACGGAATGTCTATCAATGTTGCCAGCACTTGCTTGCCCTTGAATGAGAACTTCGTCAGCAGCCATGCCGCGCATATTCCGAAAAATGTGTTTACCACCACAGCTATGACAGTGGCAATAAGTGTGACACCAAGTGCACTTATCACATACTCTGTTGTGATCGACTGAAGATAGAACTTAAAGCCCTCCTTCAGCGCACTTGTTATCACCGATATAAGTGGGACTACCAGCATGAGCACTATAAAAAGCACCGTCACGGTTATCAGTATTATCTTTGTCCTGCGCTTGCCGCGCTGCAGCTTTTCCTGTTCGCTCATTTTCCGTGTCTCCTCATCTATAATAGGTTTGTTCTCTTGGACTGCTTTAACTGTACTATGTTGATCGCAAATAACAGTACAAATGATATTACCAGCATCACCAGTGCTATCGCTGTTGCGCTGGCATAGTCTATGTAGCTGAGCTTCTGCATGATCACGTATGATATGACCTGTGTCTGCTCCTTTGCGCTGTTGCCTGATATATAAATGACACTGCCGTACTCTCCGATCCCTCTGGCAAATGCCAACCCAAATCCTGTAAGCAGCGCCGGTCTGAGCTCTGGAAGTATGACCTTGAAGAATATTCTTCTCGGTGTGGCGCCCAGCATGTAGGCCGCCTCCTCGTACTGGTTGTCCATCTTCTCAAGTATCGGCTGCACCGCCCTTATGACAAATGGTATTCCCACAAATACAAGTGCGATGGTAAGTCCGATCTTTGTGTATGCAACATCTATTCCAAGAGCCGCAAGCGGCTTTCCAAGGAATCCGTCCTCACTGTACAGTCTCGACAGCGTGATACCGGCAACTGCTGTAGGCAGACAGAATGGAAGTTCTATGAATCCGTCCAGTATCTTCTTGCCGGGGAAATCGTACTTTACCAGTGTCCACGCTATTATCAGACCAAACACCGTGTTGACTACCGCCGCTATGAACGAACAGCCGATGCTGGTCTTGAATGCATTCAGCACGTTTTTCTTCAAAAGCAGATGCCAGAATTCACTCGGCGAGAGCTTAAGCGATGACACCAGCACCGATGCCAAAGGGATCAGAACTATCAGCGACAGCATGGCAATGACTATTCCAAGTGTCAGGTGATATCCCGGGATAACTCTGGTCTTTTTTGCATTATTCAGTTTGTCCTTCTTGCCATTTTCCTCTGCTGCCATCTCGTTTTCCAATCCATTTTAATAATCGTAAATTTCATCAAACCTTGCTCCGTCATCGAAGAAATCCTCATAAGCCTTGTCCCAGTCTCCGAAATCATCGATGGTCCACAGCTTGATGTTCAGATCAAACACATCCGAATACTCTGCAAGTATCTCCTCATTTGTCGGACGGTATCCGCTCTCGGCCTCAAGCCTCTGAGCGTCATCGCTGTACAGGTACTTCAGATACTCTGTGCTGACCTCCTCTGTTCCATTGTGCTTTGCGTTGTCATCGACAACCGCCACACTTGGCTGTGCAAGTATACTCACGGATGGATTGATAATCTCGTAATCCTCCGGATATTCCTTCAGTGTCGCTATCGCCTCATTCTCCCAGGCTATCAACACATCACCCTTGCCATTCTCCACAAATGTGGTGGTTGAACCTCTGGCTCCTGAATCCATGACCGACACATTCTGATAAAGCTTCTTCATGAACTGCCATATATCATTTTCATCACTGTACGTCTCCCTCGCATAAGCAAGAGCCGCAAGGAAATTCCAGCAGGCACCACCGCTGCTCTTCGGATCAGGTGTTATGACTTCCACATCGTCCTTCACCAGATCGTTCCAGTCCTGTATGTTCTTGTCATTTCCCTTTCTAACCAGAAAGACGATCGTGGATGTGTACGGCGCCGAATCCTTGCCAAATTCATCTATCCAGCCCTTATCTATCAGACCATTTTCCGATATGAGGTCAATGTCATGCTCAAGTGCCAGTGTGACAACATCTGCATTACAGCCCTCCACAACCGATCTCGCCTGTGAGCCGGAGCCTCCATGAGACTGGATGATCTTGATGTCCTGTCCGTACTGCTCCTTATAATACTGTTCGAACATGTCATTGTATCGCTCATACAGCTCCCTCGTTGGGTCATACGAAACATTTGTAATTGTGATAACATCGTCCTTCTTACCGCCACAGCCGGCCGCGCCTATCGCAAGCACCGCCGCCATGGACAGAAGCAATACTCTTTTCCCAAGTCTCATATTTTTCTCCTAATTACAGGTTAAACAGTGATGTTGAGAGGTATCTCTCTCCTGTGTCAGGGAAGAGGACCACGATGGTCTTGCCCTCGTACTCAGGTCTCTTTGCAAGCTCAGTTGCCGCATAGAGTGCCGCACCTGCGGATATTCCAACCAGAACACCATCTGTCTTTGCAATCTTTCTTGCTGTGTCAAATGCGTCATCGTTCTGGATCCTGATGATCTCGTCCACGATGCTCAGATCCATAACTCCAGGTATGAATCCGGCTCCGATTCCCTGTATCTTGTGTGGTCCGGGTGCACCACCTGAGAGAACCGGTGAATCAGCAGGCTCAACTGCAATCAGCTTAACCTTCGGGTTGTGCTCCTTGAGTCCGCTTCCTGTTCCTGTGGCTGTTCCGCCTGTTCCTACTGCTGATACAAATGCATCAACCTTTCCGTCTGTATCTCTCCAGATCTCCTCTGCTGTTGTCTTCTTGTGGATAGCAGGATTTGCCTTGTTCTCAAACTGCTGTGGGATAAACGCATTTCCGTACTGCTCCTTGAGCTCATTTGCCTTGGCAATGGCTCCCTTCATTCCCTCTCTGCCAGGTGTTAACACAATCTCAGCGCCGAGAGCTGACACTATCTTTCTGCGCTCAACGCTCATGGTGTCCGGCATGGTGAGTATCAGGTGAAGTCCCTTTGCCGCTGATACAAATGCAAGTCCGATTCCCGTATTTCCTGATGTAGGCTCGATGATGACTGTATCCTGATTGATGAGGCCATCCCTGATTCCCTGCTCGATCATGGCTGCTGCCACACGATCCTTCACTGATCCAAGTGGATTGAAGTACTCAAGCTTTGCAACGATGTGCGCCTTAAGTCCAAGCTCCTTCTCGTAATTTGTAAGCTCCAGAAGTGGAGTGTTTCCTATAAGTTCTGTCAACTGTGATGCTATCTTTGCCATGGTTCTTGTTTCCTTTCTTTTCTTTTCTTTTTTACTTTTTCAAGTCTCTATATTATTTCTTGATTCTCAACCATCTTTATATACTGTGCATTATTTTCTATATAATTCTTAACAGGCCATCTGATAAATCTTTTCCTCTATCGCTCCCGCCAGTGCCGCGTGACCTTCAGGATTCATATGCTCCTGATCTGCCTCGCTGCTGTCCGCCACGGATGATGCCGCCAGGAATTCCACGCCGAACTCATCGGCTATCTTCCTGTACACATCTGTGAGTTTTCTTGACACCTCAACGGATTCCGGTGAGAACTCAGGATCAAATTCATCCTTCCACACCTGCTCGCCCAAATGTATCGGCGATACGAGAAGTATCCTGCTGTCCGCTGAATACTGCTTTGCCTGAATGAGCAGTCTCCGTATTCCCTTGCCTATAACATCCGGTGATGCCGAGAACACTGTCTTACAGTCATTTGTTCCAAGCATGATCACTATATTCTCCGGTTTGTGTGTCTCCAGCAGAGTTGGGAACAGCGACACGCCCTTTCTTCCCTGTCTCAGTGGATCCTCGAACACTGTTGTTCTTCCACAGAGGCCTTCCTCTATGATCCTTATCTCTTTATCTGCCAGCTTCTGCTGCAATATACTGGTCCATCTGATCCCCCAGGGAAATCTCTCTCCATTCTCAGGATTGTATCCCCATGTATTGGAATCTCCAAAGCACAACACCTGTTGCATGTGTCCACCTCCTGTCTAACTTTCAGCTAACGCTCATCCAACTTTCATCGTCCCGTCCAATAGCGTTCCATTCAATAAATTTCATTATAGCTTACGCTATAAATCCACATATATCCTATCTGATATGTAGTAATTATCTGTCAACATGTTGGAGTATACAACTTATTTCCTACTATGTCAATAGGGATTATGTGTTTTTATTTTTCCAGTAATTATATTAGATAATAAACAAAAAAGGGGCTGTGAAAAAACTCGATTGAGTTTTTTCACAGCCCCCTTTTACATAAAATACTTTTTTAATTTACATCAACCTGCCTTTGTTAGCGTTACATTTTCTCGCACACAACCTTACATCTCTTTCTGCAAAAAGCAATTCCGTAAGCAATGATATCCTCTCTTCCATCCTCACGCAGCGCTTCATCATACCTGCGATCTCTGATCTGCTTCATCGCCTTACCACAGGCATCATCAAGTCCGCTTATTGTATTTGAATATTTGACTTCAACTACAATTCCCTTTTCAGGGATTGTTGGTTCTATACTTATATCGCTGAATCCATCTCCAGATTCTCTGTTGGATTTTATTCTCCAATCAGGCTTACTTCTAAGCAGCCCAAGTAAAAGTCCATGATAGAAATTCTCTTTCTGGTCATCACGAGCCTTTGTATCCAAAACACTTATTGTCTTTATCAGTATCATATTTAGATTACTCTGGATCTTATCGGCATCACCAGCCATGAAAGCTTCGCACAGATCCTGTACAGATCCATCATCATAAGTCACGGTCTGCCTGAACCATTCCTGTATCTGAGATACAAACACCTGTCTGACTTCCTTATTTGGAATTACAAGTCTGTAACCATATCCACCTCCTCCCGGAAGCTCTATCTCTCCCGCATTCGTGAGATATCCGGTTGTAAACAGAACACTCCATATATTGTCAATGCTGTTGTCAATCTCATCATATGTCAGTTCCAAACGAATAGCTTTCTCTATAGTCTCACCAGCAATAAGTCTCTCTATCTCATCCTTTGTTGACTCATCTGCTATGTTGATGAGCCTCCTCACAAGCCCATTTCCACTGCTATTGATCCAATATGCCTGCGGTCTGGCATTCGGATCCGCCTGAAGATGATCCACATAATTGATAACATCCCACGGGCAATATACATCCGCTTTGCCGAAACGATATCCATCATACCAGTCCTTCACCTCTGAGATTTTATCAGATACTCCATACTCCTCCAGAATGTCTCTAACCTCCGAATCGGTGAATCCAAATTGCTCATCAAATCTTGCATCGGCAATGGAAAGAACTTTAAAATTGTTCAAACCTGTAAAAATGCTCTCCTTAGATATACGCAGGCATCCGGTCAAAACAGCAAATTGCAGATAATCATTGGTCTTCAATGCCTGTCCCAGAATTCCACGGATCAACGATGTCATCTCGCTGTAATAACCATTCTGAAAAGCTTTATCTAAAGGCACGTCATACTCGTCGATCAATATAACTACCTTTTTATCATAGTGCAGGAACAAAAGCTGAGATAACAGCCTGAGACTATCAGCAGTATTCTCCGACGTACCAAGCAATATCTGTTCGTACTGCTGCTTATCATCATCTGTCAGCCTGTCGCTGTTTTTCAGATAATAGTGTCTCCTCGCTTCATTTTTCAGGATTATCTTCAACATATTCCGGGCTTCCTCAAATGTCATCCCCTCAATGCCTTTAAGCGTAATGGAGATAACCGGATATTTACCCATATGCATATCACAGAGTTCTTTGTTCCGCGATATATATAGTCCATCAAACAAAGACTTATCTGTGCCGATCTCAAAAAAGCTTCTGAGCATGCTCATATTTAACGTCTTGCCAAATCTTCTTGGTCTGGTAAACAGATTTACCTCGCCCCAATTCTGCATAAGCTGCTCTACAAGCTTTGTCTTATCCACATAGTAAAAACCGCATTCACGTATTTTCCTAAAATCATCTATTCCAACCGGCAATTTTAAATTACCACTCATATGAAACCTCCATTGCAAATAATTGCAAAATAACTGCAAAACAATCCGCTATACCATATCCTATAGTATAGCGGATTGAATCCTAAAAAGCTATTTTTAACTGTCACAATATTTTTATATCTTGTTAAAAATTCCAGAACACATCACTCACTGTCATCGCACATCCTGTAACCGACTCCCAGCTCATTTATGATGTAACTCTTCTTACCCGGTTTCACGCCGAACTTCTTTCTGATATTTGCCATATTGACCTGAAGCCTCTTGGTACTTCCGGCATCATTGTAGCCCCATACCTCTTTAACGATAAAACTGTATGTAAGCATCTTGCCCGGATGTCTCGAAAGAAGATCCACGATATTGTACTCAGTCTGTGTGAGCTTTATCTCATCACTGCCTATGAACACCCGTCTTGCCTCATAATCGATGAGCAGATCTCCCGACTGAAACCTGCCTGTCGGAAGCTCACTGTCATGTGCCTGGTAAAGTGCTGTGCGGAGTGCTGACCTGACCCTCGCCACCAGTTCCTCCGAGCCAAATGGTTTCGTCACATAATCATTTGCGCCAAGATTGAGAGCCTCCACCTTGTCCTTCTCATCCGACCTCGCCGAAAGGACTATGACAGGCGTAAAATCCGTCTTTCTTATCTCCGTGAGAAATGCTATTCCATCCTTATCCGGAAGTCCCAGATCAAGTATCACTATGTCAGGTCTGTGTGACGCATACATCATAAGACCGCTTCCGCAGGATGTGGCTATGATGGTCTGATAACCATTTGCCTGCATGAGAGTGTCCAGCAGGTTGTTGATATTCTGTTCATCTTCTATTATCAAGACTTTGTATTTATTATTGCTCATCCGTAACCTCCTCTATCTTCAGTGTAAACCTGAATACTGCACCGCCTTCCGCGGAATTGTATGCACTTATATCTCCTCCATGTGCTTTTATGATGGTCGCACATACCGACAGACCTATTCCGGCATTCCTTCTCTGCCGGCAGTCCACGGACACCTCATCAGAGCTGTCCCCCAGGAGGCTTCCATCAAACAGGTGTTTCAACCTATCCTCTGGTATTCCATCGCCATCATCCTGAACCTCAAACACAACCCTGTCGCCATCGCATTTCACATTCAATGCCAGCTTCTTCATTCCCTCTGCATGCTGTACTGCATTCTCAAGGATATTGATGATAACCTGCTCTATGAGAATGGCATCCATAGGTATGATGACCAGCTCGTCGGGCAGATTGACTTCCACCTCCTGATCAGGATATCTCTTTGCAAATTTGATAAGCACAGAATCTATGAGTTCATCCAGTGCTATGGACGTCTTTATTAGTTTAATATCGCCATCCAGCCTGGTGATGGACAGCAGATTCTCAACCATACGATAAAGCCACTGTGAATCCTGTTGTATTCCCCTGAGCATCTTCTCCTTCTGCTCATCCGTAAATTCGCTGCCACTTTCTATAAGTGCCGAGCTGGCCCCGTAAATGGTGGTAAGCGGAGTTCGAAAATCATGCGACACTGCACGCAGCAGGTTCGCCCTCATTTTCTCCATCTCACTTTCTTTCTTGAGCATTTCCTGATGCTTTATCTTACTTGTAAAACCACAGGTGATAAACGCTATGGCTATCATGATTATCGCCGATGTGATATTTTCAGGAATAAGAAAATCTATCTTGAAATATGGAAATGTAAATGCAAAATTCACTATTATCACGCTGACTACAGATGCCAGTATTCCATACACATATCCGTCAGTGAACACCGATATCAAAAATACCGAAAACACCATGACGGCCGGTATCAATATGTCTGTAGTAAATGTTGTCTTTATTATCAGACACAATCCAACCCCTATTGCTATCATCACCAGCATCAACAGCGCATTTTTTATAATGTCCTTACATTTACACCCCTTATTTTTTTTGCTTTTTTGTATATTTATTTTTTTCATATGTATCAATCCCTTTTGGATTATTTTAAAGAAAGCGCCACCAGTACACCTTATGTCACAAACGACATAGATTCTACCAGCGGCGCCCGCTTTCACACATTCAAGTGAAGTATATCATGCCTATAGTTAAGATACAGATAAAGAATATCTACTATATGTGGAGCAGGCGCATTCCGATGCGCTTCGCGCAGCGCCCGCATTATCATAAGGAATCCACCCTTATGATATATTCTTCAACGCTTCTTCAAGGGTGTGCCATCCGAGGACCGCACACTTTACCCTTGCCGGCATATGCGCTATATCCTTGAGCGCTGATGCCTCCTCAAGCTGGTCTATCTCCTCGTCTGTAGCCTCTCCCTGTATCATCTTCAGAAAGAGCTGCCCAAGCTTCAAGGCCTCCTCCTTGGTCTTTCCTATGATCATTCCAAGCATTATATCTGCCGACGCCTGGGATATAGCACATCCGTCTCCCACGAATGATCCATCCTCGATGACTCCGTTCTCAACCTTGAGCTTGAGCCAGATGTCATCACCGCAGTTGGGATTTACACCCTCCAGGACCACATTTGCCGCCGGAAGATCATATTTGAATTCAGGTCTCATATTGTGCTCTGTAAGGATCTCATTATAAAAATTCCTGTTTTGAATATTATTCTGCATATCCCATTCTCCTTCTCACATTTGCAACACTCTCCACAAATGCATCTACCTCTTCATCTGTATTGTAGAACATAAAGCTTGCCCTTGTCGTATTGTACACGCCGAGGTGGACGAGCAGTGGCTGTGCACAGTGATGTCCTGCTCTCACATCTATTCCATCCGCAGCCATGATCTCGCTGACGTCATGCGGGTGAACATTGTCTATGGTGAACGCGACTATTCCTGTGTGATTCTCCGGCTTGTCCGAACCGATCACATGCACATGAGGTATTTTCGCAAGTCCCTCCATGGCACGGGTGGTAAGCTCCAGCTCTCTCTTTTCTATATAGTCAAATCCAACCTCTTTGATGTAGCCTATAGCAGCCGCAAGTCCCGCAGCTCCAGCCGCATTGACTGTACCAGCCTCAAACTTGTGAGGCAATTCCGCATATACCGCACCATCTCTTGAAACCGAATCTATCATCTCTCCACCTGACATGAATGGAGGCATCGCGTCAAGCAGTTCCTGTCTTCCGTATAACACTCCTATTCCCATAGGTCCCATCAGCTTGTGACCTGAGAATGCAAAGAAATCAGCACCCAGCTCATGCACATCTATAGTCATATGCGGTGTACTCTGCGCACCGTCAACTACGACAACCGCACCAAAGCTGTGCGCTCTGTCAGCCATCTTCCTGACCGGATTCACGCATCCGAGAACATTTGACACATGTCCGACAGCAAGCAGCTTAGTGTGCTCATTGATGCCGGCATTGATGGTCTCGTCAGTCAGCGTTCCATCCTTCTCGCAGTCGAGATATCTGAGAGTTGCGCCTGTGACTCTGGCTGCCATCTGCCATGGAAGCATATTGCTGTGGTGCTCCATGATGGTGACCGCTATCTCGTCACCAGCCTTAAGGTTATTCAGCGCGTAGCTGTATGCCACAAGGTTAAGGCTCTCCGTGGTATTCCTTGTGAAGATTATCTCCTTCTCAGAGTCAGCGTGAATGAAGTCCCTGACTACCTTTCTGGCACTCTCATACTTCTCTGTAGCCTCAAGACTGAGTGGATAGAAGCCTCTGAGCGGATTCGCATTGCTCTTCTCGTAGAACTCTCTCTCAGCGTCTATGACCACCTGTGGCTTCTGTGCTGTGGCCGCATTGTCTATATATGCTGTATCGTTATTCCTCAACAGAGGAAAATCCTCTCTATAATTCCTGTCTGTCATATTCCATTACCTCCGCAAGCTGCTTCTCCACCAGCTTCTCTGTGTCCTCGTCCTGGATCTTGCGGTAGAGGACCTCCATCTTGCCCTTGGTCATCATGTCCTCAGCTGTCTCCATATCGATTCCCCTTGATGCGAAATAGAACAGTGTATCCTCATCAAGCTCACCGATGGTCGCTCCATGCGAACCCTCCACATTCTCCTCTGCACAGAGGATGAGCGGAATAGTCTTGTTCACCACATCATCGCCGAGCAGCAGTACATTCTCAGTCTCAGCGCCCTTCGAATCCGATGAACCTGTCTTGAAATCTATCGAACCTCTGAATATCTTCTCCGCAGCATCCTTAAGTGTTCCATCCACCTGTATGCTGCAGTTGGTCTTCTTGCCTATATGGTTAACCACAAGGTTGATATCTATGACCTGCTTCTTCTGGCCAAGGTAACCTATATCCATGTTGGTTGAAGCACGCTTACCGATAAGCTCAGTTCTCACGCCGTTGTACAGGTTGCCTTTGCCGATAAATATCTGAAGTACATCGAGCTGTCCGTTCTCTGCACACTCACTTCCCACATCGTTGAGTATGGTCGTGTTCTCATCCTGCATAAATATCTGCACAAGACGTATATGTGCGTCCTTCTCTATATTAAAGCGTGTTCTGAATGCCAGGCTGCCGCCCTCCGCATTCTCACCAAATGTCTCTATGACTGTCATGTCTGAACCTGCATCTGCCTGCACGTAAGCATAGCCGCTGCTGCCATTTGCCCCGGTTCCATTTATCAGCACGTGCACTGTCTGCCCTTTATTGGTCTCGTCCGCAACAAGTACACTTCCTGCTGCCTGCTGTGCGAAGAGTACGTCCGCATCTCTTCCTGCACCAGTCTCTATTCCATCGAAATCAGAAGCCTGCTTATCAGCTTTCTTTCCGCCATCTATCTTCACACTGCATCCCGTCATGTCCGGATTCCAGTTAAGTGCTGTGTCGTTCATGCGAAGCCAGTACCATGTCTTTGCCGGGAGCTTGTTGATTTTCATCTCGTTATTGTTCTCCATGTCACCGCACCTCCTTAACCTATGCTGCCCTTCATCTCAAGACGGATGAGGTTGTTCATCTCAAGAGCATACTCAAGCGGCAGCTCCTTCGATACATTGTCTGCAAATCCACTGACTATACATGCTCTCGCGTCTTCTTCGCTCATTCCTCTGGACATCAGGTAGAACACGGCCTCGTCACTGATGCTTCCTATCTGTGCCTCATGTCCCACATTTACCTTCTTGGTTCTGATATCCATGGCCGGTATTGTGTCCGAACGTGATATCGAATCGAGCATAAGTGACTGGCATGATACCGCCGCCTTGGAGTTCTCTGCCTCCTTTGTCACTACAACAGACGAACGGAATGTACTTATACCGCCATCCTTCGAGATAGACTTTGTGTTGATATATGAGCTTGTGTCAGGTGCCGCATGGACTACCTTGGCTCCTGTGTCAAGGTTCTGTCCCTTACCGGCAAATGTAACTCCGGTGAACTCCATCCTGGCGCCCTTGCCCTTGAGCACGCTCATCGGATAAAGGTATGACACATGTGATCCAAATGAACCCGATACCCACTCGATGGTTCCACCCTCTTCAACGCGGGCTCTCTTGGTGTTCAGGTTGTACATATTCTTGGACCAGTTCTCTATGGTTGAATATCTGAGCTTTGCGTTCTTGCCGACAAACAACTCCACACAACCCGCATGAAGATTCGCCACATTGTACTTCGGCGCTGAACAGCCCTCTATAAAGTGGAGGTCTGCCCCCTCATCGACGATGATGAGTGTGTGCTCGAACTGACCTGCGCCCGCTGCGTTAAGTCTGAAATACGACTGAAGCGGGATCTCGACCTTTACTCCAGGTGGCACATATACAAATGAACCGCCTGACCACACAGCTCCGTGAAGTGCTGCAAATTTGTGATCATGAGGGGTGACAAGCTTCATGAAATGCTTCTGCACCATGTCTGCATACTCACCTGTGAGTGCACTCTCCATATCAGTGTACACAACTCCCATGTCCGCAACCTCCTGACGGACATTGTGATATACGAGCTCTGAATCGTACTGTGCACCAACTCCCGCAAGGGATTTTCTCTCAGCCTGAGGGATTCCAAGTCTCTCAAATGTATCCTTGATATCCTCAGGAACTTCATCCCAGCTTCCCTTCATCTTGGTATTTGGTCTTACGTAAGTAACTATATTGTCAATATCCAGTCCCTCGATGGATGGGCCCCAGTCAGGCACCTGCATATTGTTGTATATCTGTAAAGACTCAAGTCTGAAATTCTGCATCCATGCCGGATCATGTTTCTCCTTAGAAAGCTGCTCAACTATCTCAGGTGTGAGACCAGCTTTAAGCTTATAGGCATCTTTGTCGTCATACTTGAAGTCATATATATTTCTGTCTATGTCCTCTACATATGTCTTTTCCTTCATCTTCTATATCCTTTCATACTCTGCAAATCCAGACTCGTTAATCTTGTCCACAAGTGATGCGTCACCAGTCTCTATGATCTTACCCTCAACCATGACATGTGTGTAGTCAACGGTAAGTGACTCAAGGATCTTGGTGCTGTGTGTGATGATAAGCAGGCTTCCCTTGCAGTTCTTCTGGTATTCCTCGATACCTGCTGATACTGTACGGACTGCATCAACGTCAAGTCCTGAATCTGTCTCGTCAAGGATTGCCAGTGATGGCTTAAGCATCAGAAGCTGAAGTATCTCAGCCTTCTTCTTCTCACCACCTGAAAATCCCACATTCAGGTCTCTCTCTGCATATGATGGATCCATCTGAAGGATCTCCATGGTTCTCTCAAGCTCCTTCTTGAAATCCCAGAGACGGATTCTCTTGCCGGTCTTCTGCTCAAGGGCATTTCTTATAAATGAGCTGAGTGTCACACCAGGCACCTCAAGAGGATTCTGGAATGAGAGGAATATTCCTGCCTTTGCACGCTCATTGACAGCCTCTTCTGTGATGTTCTTGCCATCAAACCATATCTCACCTTCTCTGACCGTATATCTCGGATTACCCATAAGTGCATATCCAAGGGTTGACTTTCCGGTTCCGTTAGGTCCCATAAGTACATGTGTCTCACCCTTGCCGATCTCCAGGTTCACACCGTGAAGGATCTGTTTATCCTCAACATCAACATGTAAATTCTTAACTTCCAATAATTTTTTATCTGACATCAGTCTGCCTCCTTTTATACCAAGCCCGGCAATTGCTTTATCACTTCTATATCCGGCGATTCAATTGTCCCGCTTTAATTATCTTTTTGCCTGTATCAAATTACTCTGCTCATTCCACATTTCTGGCTATATCCGCCAGTGTCTTACCCTGGAAATATTCCTGTATCAGCTCAGCCAGGCCCTGCCATATCGGCAGAGTATAACACTGCTTGGATCTGTCACAGGTAATCGTGCTGTTCTTCATGCATGCCACCGGGGCAAGCCCGCCTTCCGTGAGTTCAAGTATCTCCCACAATGTATATTCCTCAGGAGCCTTTTTGAGTCTGTAGCCTCCTCCATGTCCGCTGGCTGCCTCTATCAGATTCGCCTTGGACAGCATGCGCATTATGCTCTCCAGATACTTCTGGGACAGTTCCTCTTTCTGAACTATTTCTTTTAACGGAATAAATCTGCCGTCGTGGTTTATGGCTAGGTCTGCCATGACCCTCAGGGCATATTCTCCCTTTGAAGAAATCACCATATCTGTAAATCCTCCTTACATATGAGTGTGACCACATTCCTGCCACAAATACACGATCATTCCAGTCATCACCCTCATCCGCCATTTTTTGGCGTAATAAGTCAATATCTGACTCGCAAAAATAGGATATTCCCATTTACCTACTATGTCAATAGGTTAATACACAAAAAATAATAGAAGGTGCGGCAGCCTTCCATTATTTTTAATTATTTTTCATTATTTTGTCTATTCCAAGTATTTTATATGATCTATCCACACATCAGTCTACTCACGATATGTTATTATCATCCCACCTTTTCCCATATAATAGCTGCACAGTCCGCTTGCAGGTACGATGCTCACATCCGCGTCAAGCCATTCAGCCTTGATAAGATGCCCCAGTTTCTCTGCTCCGTCCTCGTTCATACAGTGGCTTATTACAAGCTCTCCCCCTGTAAATCCCGTCTCCCGGAGAGTGTCTATCAGCTTGCCATATATCTTCTTCATACCTCTGAATTTGTGTCTGAGTTCAATTCGTCCACCAGGTGATGCCACACCTATTGCGGATATATTGAATCTATGAGCCGCATACCCCACAAGCTTATTTAGTCTGCCCGCCTTTATCAGGTTGTCCAGACTCCCCAGTGCAAACACCACCTGTATCTCCCTCACTGCCTTGTCAGCGGCGCTTACTATGACGTCAAACGAATCCCCGTCCTCAATTCCTTCATATATGATGTTTGCCAGCTGTTCAGGGAATACTCCGGCTCCGCATGTATTTATCACCGCAATATTCCTGCCGGGATTCTTCTCAAGCGCCATGTGTCTTGCAGCTATAGCACTGTTGTAACTTCCCGATAATGCAGCTGACAACGTAAATGCAATAACATTTTCCGCATCACCCCACGCCTCTAGCCACGCATGGGGTGATGGGCAGCTAGTTCTTCCGCCTGACCGGCAATTTGCAATATGCTCAAGCATCTTCTCTATATCTATACCCGGTTCGTCTATATAATCTGTGTTATCAACAGATATTGTAAACGGAACCTCAGCATAATCTATATCTATTCCAGCCAGTCCATCCGGCACGAGCAGACTGCAGCCGGAATCTGAAACCAGTTTCCATCTATGATTACTCTTTCTTTGCTCCCTGTCAGATTCTCCGCCCATACTTTGAGTTTTCGAATCAACTTCTTGAGTCATCGAATCAACTTCCAGTCTTCCTTCCTGCTCTTCATTTTGATCATGCGCGTTTCTTTTCATCTCAACAACACCTCCATGCACAATATGCATCACACAAGTATTATTAAATATTTTTTCTGTATTTATACATTTTAGACATTTTTCCTGGGAGCATAAATTTTACAAAAAGTAAAATCCCCCCCATTTTTAGCCCATTTTTCCACTCTCAGCGTCACGAATTCGCTTTATAAGCGCATTTGCCCAAATCTATTGACATACCAAATCCCATTCTTTCTTTTAAAACTTCGAGAAATGCTCAAGAATCAAAAATCTCGCACTCCGGAGAACATCGAAATATTGAAAAGCCTTATCAAAACCGATATAATGGGAAATATAGATAAGAACGTTGAACTCGGGAATATAACACCTGAAGATGGAGCGCAATTATACAGACTCACCCAGGTATTATATACCAGACTGTATTCCGCGTACGAGGAAACGGAGGAGGTTACAGATATGGTAGAACAATCGATCATTACTTTTGTGGATGTTTTTCAGGAAGAAAAGGCCAAGATGGAAAAGCAGATGGCGGAAATGAATAAAAAGATTGCAGAGAAGGATTCAGAGATTGCTAAGTTAAAAGCCGAGCTTTCAGCTCTGAAATCAGGAGATAACTAATTATACTGTCTTTATTCAGAATAAAACAATGACAACGCGCAATCCTCAAATGTCAAAAGGTATGATCAAGCTGCACTCAACGCAACCTGATCATACCTTTTATTTATTATATAAATTATCAATTCTTAACCTTAACAACGTCCTTCTTTCTGTACTTCTTCACCTCATACAGCTTCTCATCTGCCATAGTCATGGCATTCTGAAGACCTTTCTTGTTATATTCTACGATCTGACAGTTTCCAAGCGATACACTCACTTTATAAGGCTTATCACAGTGCTCATTAAACTTCTCAAATGAACTGTATACTTCCTCAGCAAATGCATCTGCAGCGTCAGAGTCCTTAAGGCCGAGTACAAGACAGCAATACTCGTCGCCGCCTATTCTGCCTACGATTCCATTATCGCCTACAGATTTGATCAGAATACCTCCTATGGTTTTAAGAGAGAAATCACCCTCATCATGTCCATATCTATCATTGATGATCTTGAGACTGTTCATATCAGCGTAGAATACCGTAGCCGTCCTTTTCTGCTCCTCACATTCCTTGAGCAGCTGTAATGATCTGTCAAAGAAACCTCGTCTGTTCATGATTCCTGTAAGGGGATCCTGTTTTGACAGATTGTCAAGCATAATGTTGTTTTTCTGCAGGATCGCCATACTCTCCTCAAGACGCTTCATGATCTCCTCGTTCGTCTTGAGCAGATTGATCATCTTGACAGCAGCTGAGACCTGGTTTCCAAGGAACTCCCCATTTACCAGAACTCCTTCCGTGAGATCACACAGAAGAACTCCATAGAGTATTTCGTTGGAATACAGCGGCAAGAGTACATATATCCCAGCTCCTTCCACACCGAGGCTCTCAAAATCATAGAGATTTGATGATGACACCTTCTGGTTCACAGTGATCACACTGCTGACCTTCTCTTTAAGATCCTTAGTCTTGAGATATAACTGGTCAGGCAGTTCAAATGGCTCACCGATCAGATGTATTATTGGCTCTTTATATAAGAATATAAATGCATTCTCTATGTCCAGCCAGTCCATAGTGCCAAGAATCTCTCCATAACTTCTGTCGTTGCCTCTGTCAAAGCTCAAGACCTTCTGGATAAATGTCTTCATCTTGAACTGAGTCTTATTCCGCTCTTCCCACTGCTCTGAGAGCATATGGTTCATTGAGAGATATCCCTCAATGACATTCTTACTACGTTTTCTTGATCCGCCTTTTTTACAGAATGAATCTCTTCTGATAAACTCAGTAGGAAGTATCTTACTCTCAACCTGCTTGCCATCAATAAGCCTGACCATAAGATTTACAGCCTCTGAGCCAAGTTTTCCCGCGTCTGCACGCACAGTCGAAAGCGTCGGATATATCTGTGTAGCCCACTCAATATCATCGTAACCCATGACTGATATATCTCTTCCCGGCAGAATGCCCCTCGCCTTAAGTTCTTCATAAAAACCAGATGCACAGGAATCATTCACACAGAACACTCCCTGCATATCCGGATTTCTGTCCAGAATATCTCTGAAAACCTCTTTTGATTCCGATGTAAGATTGCCCTCCACATAAAGTCCCGGATCAAACTCTATTCCATGAGCCTCAAGCACCTCAATGTAGGTTCTCCTTCTCTCCTTTGCATCATAATTGGAGTCCGGACCGCCTATCATGCCTATTCTTGTATAACCAAGTTCCTCGATCATGTAATTGAGTCCTTCTCTTATGCCTGCACCATTGTCATATCTGACACAAATCTGATCCGGCTCATCTGCAGCCACTATCACGCACGGCATCTGCAGATATCTTTTCATAAATTCGCTGATACGCTCCTTGGTTGCAAAGCAGCCAATACAACTCGATGCAACAATAACGCCGTCCAGATTCTCCTTTGTAGCATAGGAAAACAGTGTCTGATACTGATATTCATAATATATATCTGACGTTTCTGGGTATTCCCGGTCAAGGAACTTACCCGGAATAACAACTATATTGACATCAAGTGTCTTTGCTCTCTCTATAACCCCATGGCAAAGCAGCCTCGTAAAATCATCCGTGATTCCGCCTACCAGAACACCTATCGTCTTTCTCTTCATAACTATCCCCCTTGACATTCTCTTCCAAAGGCAGGATCTTACTTGCTGACTGTGGATGCTACGATCTCCATATTGCCCTCAAACACTGGGTTGCTGTATCCGTTTGGCAGGATAAAGTGATCACCCTTCTTTATGGCGTTTCCATCCACTGTTCCACTTCCCGCAACTACAGACATGATAAGGAATGGCTTGTCGCCCACATTCAGCTCTGCCTTTCCCTCAACATCCAGCTTGTATACTGTGTAATACTTACAGCTTATAAGCTCGCAGAGTTCATTTGCCTTATCTGCCTTGACACTTATAACGCTGTCCTCAACCGGCTTTGCAGGAACTGTTATAACATCTATGCTCTGCTTTACGTGCAGATCTCTAGGCTTTCCATTGCTCAGTCTGTCATAATCATAAACTCTGTATGTGATGTCACTGTTCTGCTGTGTCTCAAGAAGTGTAATTCCGCCCTTGATCGCGTGTACTGTACCAGGATCTATCTGAATGAAATCCCCCTTCTTAACAGGGATCTCTCTGATAAACTCCTTCCATTTCTTACCTTCGATCATATCGCACAATTCTTCCTTTGTCCTTGCATTATGACCGATTACAAGTGTTGAATCTTCCTTGCAGTCAAGAATATACCAGCACTCCATTTTGCCAAATGAACCATTCTCATGTTCTGCTGCGTATGCATCGTCCGGATGCACCTGAATACTCAGATCATCTTTTGCATCGATTATCTTTATAAGCAGTGGGAATCTGACACCATCTATGCCACCAAACAGCTCTCTGTGGCTGTCCCATAAGTCGGCAAGCGTCTGACCTGCAAACTCGCCATTTTTCACTGTACAATTGCCATTCTCATGTGCCGCAACTCCCCAGCACTCGCCTATATCATCGCCCTCAATATCATATCCGTATTCTTCTCTGAGCTTTGTACCGCCCCAGATATTGTGCGTAAACACGGGATTTAAAAAAAGTATTTCCTTGTTCATTGTCATTTTCCTCCTTTTGACGTACGGCAATTGGAGAATCTACGTTGTGAGATATTGTGTATGATACTCTTGTTTGTCCCCAATTGCCTGTTCTATATAAGACGGTGAAGGAATCATATTTTTACATTGATTATGACTTCTTCACTCGTCATTTCCATGATAATGTATGTCACTGTTATTTTATTGCATCTGTTGCCTTTTTTCTATACATCAGAGTCCTTTTCCCGACTTTTTAGTCTTTTATTTTTAGTTTTTTATGAAAGCGCAAGTCTCGACCACGCAATATATCTTTTTTCAATCATATAACACGTTTTTTATCAGATCCAAAATCTGTCATATGATTGCCAAAGCTCTCAGAACCAAATTCAGCCTGGCTTACTGCCAGGCTGTCATAGTCTAAAAGTTTTGGCAATCACCTGCCATTACATTTATTTTTAAGAGGGGCCCCGAAGGCGGCGGGCACCGCCTTGGGAAATGAGAAAAATTAATACAATTGCCGCGTATGAGTAGGGGCTCATTACGCTATATAACTAACTATCTTCTACCGATCTCGGTATCAGAAGTTGTTACCACACTGTGCGACTTGATGTAATCTACGATCTCATCAAGCTTTGTGAATGCAAGGCCCACATAGCTGTCAGCTGCACCGTAGTAAATGGCGATCTTTCCAGACTCGCTGTCGTGAATAGTAGCACATGGGAAGCATACATTAGGAACAAATCCACGCTCCTCGTACCACTCTTCTGGTGTGAGAAGGAAGTTCTCACAACGATACTTAACGATCGATGGGTTGTCGATATCAAGGATTGCTCCACCGATTGAGTATACATAACCATTACACGTTCCTGATACTCCGTGGTAGAATAACAGCCATCCTTCAGAAGTCTCGATAGGGGCTGCACCGCCGCCAATCTTGAGTGACTCCCACCACTCGCTGCTCTTGCCCATGACATGTCTGTGCTTACCCCAGTAAACCATATCAGGACTCTCACTTACGAATATATCACCAAATGGTGTGTGTCCACTGTCACTTGGACGTGACAGCATCACGAAATTACCGTTGATCTTTCTTGGGAAGAGAACTGCATTTCTGTTAAATGGAAGGAATGGGTTCTCGATTCTCACAAATGTCTTGAGATCCTTTGACTTTGCTATACCTATCGCTGCGCCATAGAAATCCTGGCACCAGATCGCATAGTATGTATCCTCTACCTTTACAAGTCTTGGATCATATGCGTATATAGGCATGAACTCTTCACCGTTCTCATCAACAAACTTGATCTTCTCCTCGCTGATATTCCAGTGGATAGCATCCTCGCTCTCTCCGAGGTAGATGTATGGAATTCCATTTACCTGCTCGCCTCTAAATACTCCGACAAATTTTCCCTCAAATGGAACTACCGCACTGTTGAATATTCTTGCAACACCCTTTGCCGGGTTTCTTCCTATTATAGGATTCTCTGTATATCTCCAGATTGGAGCGTCATGATTGTCATTTGCCGGTCTGTCCTGCCATGGCACGTTTGGCACAGGCTCGCTGAACATTTTTACTTCTGACATAAGTACCTCTTTCTTCCAGCTCTCCCGCCGGATATATATTTTTCACGTTATATCTCTCACCCGAACGAAATGAGTTCTTACTTCAGCACAAACACCATTTCGTCAGGCGATCAGTTCATTTTATTGTCTTACTTGTCTGCATTCTTAAGGAACTCAAGGTTCTTCCTGATCAACTCACATCTCTGCGCTACACACTCAACGCTTCTTCCCGGATCAGCAGGTGTGTTGAATACATAATCAATGAGTCTGTCAACTGTTGTTGTTGCAACATGCATTCTTGTATCGCTTGATGCATAATAGATGAACACCTCGTTGTTCTCGTTTACGATGGCGCCATTTGTGAATACAACGTTTGATACATCGCCGACTCTCTCCTCGCCGCGAGGTCCGATAAGCATTCCTGATGGCTCAGCGATAACCTTTGAAGGATCATTGAGATCTGTCGCAAATGCATAAAGCACGTATCTGAGACCGGCTGCTGTATTTCTCACACCATGTGCGATGTGGATCCAGCCCTTGTCTGTCTTTATAGGAGGTGCACCTGCACCGTTCTTTGCCTCTGTTATAGTGTGGTACTTACGAAGACTTGTCATCTTCTCCTCGTCTATAACCGCATGCTCTATATCATCACAGAGACCGAATCCTATTCCGCTGCCGCTTCCTGTCTCGATGAAATCATCCATTGGACGTGTATAGAATGCGTACTTGCCATCCACAAATTCAGGGTGAAGTACAACATTTCTCTGCTGTGGGGAACGAAGAGTCTTGAGGTTGTCAAGGCGCTCCCAGTGCTTTAAATCCTTTGTTCTCACGATACCTGCTGCTGCAACTGCTGCTGAGAGGTCATTTACAGTTGTATCCTTGCTCTCTGAACAGAACACACCGTAGATCCATCCATCCTCGTGCTGTGTCAGTCTCATATCATATACATTTGTCTCCTCAGGACATACATCGTCCAGAAGGATTGGATAATCCCAGAAACGGAATCCATCGATACCGTTGTCACTCTCAGCTACGCCGAAGAATGACTTTCTGTCATTTCCCTCTATTCTTGCGACAAGATAATACTTGCCGTTCAGGTAGATAGCACCTGAGTTCATGACAGCGTTAACGCCGAGACGCTCAATGAAATATGGATTTGTCTCAGGATTTAAGTCATATCTCCATGTGAGAGGTATCATCTCTCTTGTGAGTACAGGGTACTCATATCTGTCATAGATTCCATTATAGAAATCTGTCTTCTTATTCTTTCTCTCAAGAAGCTTGTTCAGTTTGTCAAGCTCTACATAATATTTCTCATTCATCATTTAGGCATTCTCCTTATAATTTGAAAGCAATTGAATGCTATTTATTTGCCATCAGCGAGTCTGTTCATAATCTCAAGGCACATTCTGCCGTTGTGGTATGGACACTTCCATGGCTCAACTATAGGACGTCCGACTCTTGGTGATCCATCTGCATTCAGATCCCAGAACCACTCTGATCCTGGTCTCTTGTCAATAAAGTATTCCTTTATGTACTCCCAGACTTTCTCGGCAGCCTCGTAATACTTCTTATCACCTGACTTTTGATAAGCATTTATAAATCCTACTATTGATTCTGCCTGAACCCACCATACTCTTACCGTGTATGGCACGCCCTTTTCACATTCTGTCAGAACTGAATGTCCATCGAAAGCAAGCTCATATATCTGCTCTGCAAGGATATCTGTTATCTTTGTGATCTTCTCTGTGTACTCTGCCTCTCCAAGCACCTCGGTAGCCCTGTCCAGAAGCCATGATGTCTCAATGTCATGTCCGTATGAGTACAGATCAATCAGAGAGTTATAATCCTTATCAAAGAACACTTCCTGTCTCTTAAGCTCCGGATTGTATACCTTATCAGCAAATACATCGAGCAGCCATTCCAGGCGCGCCTTTACCTTGGAATCCTTGGATACCTTATAAAGTTCTGTGTAAGCCTCAAGTGCATGGAGCAGTGTGTTCATTGTTCTCTCTGCGAGAACACCATTCTCAGAAAGCTTATCATTTGACTCTGGCTTGAACTCTCTTGTAAATGCCTCGAGATAGCCACCTTCATCAGTACATTTCTCTTCTATTGTATGGAAAAGCTGCAGGGCCAGGTCCAAAGCTTCCGAATCACCGGAAGCTTCGTAATAGGCGGATAAGGCATATATACTAAATGCCTGATTGTAGGTGTGTTTTGTCGTATCTTTGGGTGAACCATCGTAATTCATGGACCAATATATTCCGCCATATTCCCTGTCTATACAATATTCTTTCAGAAATTCATATCCATGAGCAGCCTCATCTAGAAGCTTCGGGTCCTTGAGTGCCTTATACGCACTTGCGAAGAACCAGATAATTCTACTGTTAAGAATACAACCCTTCTCAGCCTTTTTATCAAGGTTGAGGTCGTAATCCATATACCCATAAAATCCGCCGTACTCATCATCCCTCAGGGCCTCCCAGAATGGGATGATAGCATCTATTAATTCTTTTTGAATTTCATTTCTCATATTCATGAACTCTCTTCTTCTAATAAATTATTAACCCTTTACAGCACCCTGTGTAATACCACTGTAAATCTGTTTCTGACAACAGATGAATACTATAAGTGCCGGTATGATCGATATGATGACACCTGCACAGATCAGGTTGTACTGACTTCCCATAGGTCCTACGAACTTGTAGAGTGAGATAGCCATTGTCTTGATCTCCGGGCTTATGAGGTAAAGGTTTGCAGCATAGTACTCGTTGTAGATTACAACGCCCTTCAATATACAAGCTGTAACGATAGCTGGCTTAAGAAGTGGAAGTATGATCTTCCAGTAGATAGTCCAGTATGATGCACCATCCACGATAGCTGACTCATCAAGAGATACTGATATATTCTCCATGAACTGAATGAATATGTAGATTGAGATAACATCTGTACCACAGCTCATGATGATGTAACCATATAAGTGATCTATGAATCTCAGATCACCCATGATGTTGTAGACTGTAACCTGCATAGCAACTGCAGGGAGCAATGATGCCACAAGGAAAAGTGTTCTGATAAAGCCGTTTCCCGGGAACTTGAATCTGTTAAGCACATATGCAAGCTGTGTTCCTATTACTACTGACACAAGGAGTACACATATCATAACTATGACTGAATTGATGAACGCACGTCCCATGTTGGCAGTCGTGAATGCCTTTACAAAGTTGCTGAAGTTCAGAAAGCTTTCAGGAAGTTCCATTACTGAAGTAGCCTTATACTCATCTGTTGTCTTGAAGGCTGTTGTAACACATGATATAAGAGGTACAACCGCACACAGCGAGAAGAATATGAGTACAAAGTACTTGAGGAAACCTCTTACATAATATCCAACGGTTCGTTTTTCTTTTATTGGTGCTATGCTTGGCACATCTGTCTTTCCTCTTGCCATGTTACTTGCCTCCCTTCGCAGAAGCAGCCATCTGCTTCACGTATTTCTTGGTATCTCTCTCCTGTTTCTTGCGGAGCTTCTTTGCCTTATAACTCTCATCATCTGAGCTTGAATCCTTGAATATGTACTCAAAGAACAGTTTCTGAAGCGCAGCACATATAAGTATGATAAGGAGAAGTACAACGGCCATTGCTGAAGCAAGACCGACTTTCTGGCTTGTATGTGCTATCTTGTTCATGATGATGAAGTAAGTACCTGTTCCGTTTGCACCTGTTGTGATAACGAAAGGCTGCTCGAAAGCACTGAGTGATCCTGTTATTGCTAAAATTACATTTAATGTAACGATTGTCTTGATACTTGGCAGTATGATATATCTAAACTGCTGGAATTTATTTGCACCATCAAGCTCTGCCGCCTCATAAAGTTCTGCATCTACCGACATGATAGCTCCAATGAAGAGAACCATCATCTGTCCAAGGTATCTCCAGACCGAGGTTGAAACCAGTGTCCAGTTGTTGACACTCTGGTCTTTGAGCCAGTATGGAAGGTTGTCTAAGCTAAATCCACACAACTGAAGGATTGAGTCAAACACGAATCCTCTTGTGAAGAAGAATTTGAAAATGAAACCTACAGCGATACCACTGATAAGATAAGGGAAGAAAATAAATCCCTTGAAAAGGTTACCACCTTTTACTCTGAAACTCAGAAGAGTTGCAAGGAAAAGTGCAAGCACTAACTGTACAAGTGCTCCTACGATGTAATACAAACTGAGCTTTAATGCACCGAAACAGTCTTTTCTTGTGAACACATCGATATAATTTGCTAATCCTACGAATTCTCTCTTTTCTACAGGCGTCGTATATTTCATCTTGTAGAAACTAAATTTAACCATCTCTCCGAATGGTATATATGTAAATACTAATAGCAAAAGCAATGGGATAATTGCGAAGGCTGCGCATATTATAACCTGCTGCCCCTTCCTGCTTGACGCCCATTTACCAAAGCCGGATTGTTTTTTGTTAGCCATACTCATTCCACCGCCTTTTTTATAATCATGAGCTACACTGCTGGTAGCCTGTCATCAAATACTCGTTTGATGACATTTTTCTCAAAATAAACCGAGGCGGGCAATCCCGCCCCGATCTGTAGCTTATTCTTACTTATTTATATTGAAATCTTTATTACTTCTCAGTAACTTCGATTCCTAATGACTCCTGAGCATCTGACCACTTCTGGTTCCACTCAGCCATGATATCGTCGAATGACATGTCGCCGTTTGCAGCATGCTCGATGATGGCCTGGATCTTGTCGTTACCACCATTGCTTACGTTAAGCTCTGACTCTGAGTTGAGCTGGTTGAGGTAATCCTCCTCGCCCTCAAGAGCTGCCTCGTCTGCAACGAAGTCAACACCGTCGAATGAGATCTTTGACTCTGAACCAGGAACAATTGCAAGTGAATCCTCGTTGTAAGCATATCCTGACTTCTCTGTCATCCACTTAACAAATACAAGAGCTGCCTGTTTCTCATCATCTGAAGCGTTTACGTTGATACCGTAGCAGTAATCTGCACCTGATGAAGCGTACTGCTTACCATTTACTGAGATAGGGAAAGGAATGTATCCTATATCGTCTGCGTTAGGTCCGCCTGCTTCCATCTGTGGGTATGCCCATGAACCAAGCACCATACATCCGATCTCGCCGTTGTTGATCATTCCCTTACATGACTCCCAATCTGTTGTTGAGTAATCATCCTCTGTAAGTCCCTGTGATACTGCATCGTAAAGGATCTTATATACTGCATAAGCATGTGTATCGTCGCCATAGTTCTTGAATGGATCCTTTGTATGGGCTAACTTCTGGTTCTTGTATGTAGCATCGCCTGTTGCTGTGATCGCGATATAATCATCCCAGGCTCCCATTGTCCAGCCTGCTGCATAGTTTGTGTAAAGTGGAATACAATCCGGATTCTTATCCTTGATTGCCTTGAGTGCCGCGATGAACTCCTCTGGTGTCTTAGGTACGTCTGTCACACCTGCATCAGCAAATACTTTCTTGTTGTATACGATACCCTGTGTTGTAGCTGCAAGAGGTACACCATATACCTGACCCTGATACAGCCATCTGTTTGAGTAATTTACAAGACTGCTCATTGTATCATAATCGCCAAATGACATGAAATATGTTGAAAGGTCTGCCATGTCAACTGCCGGGATACACATTACTGTCTCGTAGTTTCCTGACTGAAGATGTGTAAGAGCATCTTCTGCATAGTTTGTATCTGTGATAACATCAACCTTGATATTTGGATACTCCTTGTTGAAGTCCTCAAGATACTGCTTCCAGTTCTTTCCGCCGTAGTCATCTGAGTCCATATCAGTTCTGTTGTTGTAGAACTTGATCTCCGCTGAAAGATCTGTGAAGTCTGTTCCTAACTGGATGTCTGCATATGACTTGATTCCCTCAGCATCAGCTGTTGTGTCATCTGCTGAATCACTTCCTGCTGCCTCTGTGGTAGCCTTTGTTGCCTCTGCTGTGTCCTTGTTATCGCTGTCTGAGCCTCCACAACCTGCAAGTGATGCTGCCATAAGACCAGCCATTGCGATACATGCAATACGCTTTGATTTCATAGTTTTGTCCTCCTTAAAACCTTCTTTGTTTTTAACTTTATATTAAGTATACATTAATTTATTTTTTAGTCATCACTCATACTTGTTATTAATCACCATATCTTGTATTTTTCGTTAATTTTACCATTACGGTTGCCTTTTTTCAATATCAAATAGACATTTTATCCATACGTTTTTATCTTTAATTAGTATTTTATTGTTTTTTTAGCTAATTAGTCACTAATTTATATCGCTTTTAGCTTGTGATGATTGTTTAATAATTGTATTATTATGGATAGGAGGTGGTTTACATGTTAGCTAAAGAATTAATTTCCTGCACTGTACTGTCAGGTTACAATATTCAGAAAGATATTGACAACGCAAGATTCCACAGTGCGTTCTTTACATATGAAGAATCAATGATTAACGATGGCCTGATTCATCTTCTTGCCAGCGGCGATAATTCTTTTGCTTATTCATGCAGTTATACCTTCTCTTTCATCCCGTGTTACCATTTCTTCTATATATATGAAGGAACTCTTACAGTAACATCAGGCAGCAGCAAATCATCATATTCCAAGAATACAGCCGCACTTTTTGAGGCAGGATCAGAAATAACATACGCCACGAACGGCAAGTGTCGTTTCTACGAGGCATTCATCCTCGGAGCTCCGCTTCGCCTGTATCACGAGTTTCTCCCCGAATCCATATATTATAAAAAGGACTCTGCCGGAGCCTCTGTACTCTGGAGCCATCTTTCACTGATAAGCAGACTCCAAGGGGAGTTGTCTGCCACCGATATTTTCAGAATTTCCAAATGGTTCAATGATATCCTGACCGAATTATGTGTATTTATTGAAAACTCATCCAAGAAGATGGATTGTGTGCCTTCTTACCTTTTATCGGTAAAGAATCAGATGGATAAAAACTACGCCGAACCGCTGTCGCTTGATGACCTCGAGGCAACTTACAGGATCAGCAGATACAGGATATGCAGAGAATTTTCATTTCACTTCGGTGAATCACCTATGCGCTATCTCAACAGTCGCAGGATCGATGCTGCCAAAAGGCTCCTTCTCACAACAGATCTGTCCGTCCACGAGGTCGGATCCCAGGTTGGAATCGAGAACACAAACCATTTTATAAATCTGTTCAAAAAAGACACCGGTACAACTCCGCTGTCTTTCAAGCAGGCTGCACCGGTGTCTATTTCCGATTTGCATTACAATTGATATGTAGTTTTATTATCGTTCTATTCTGGCAACGCTATCCTTTATCACGATTCGTCCATCCACGACAAATATGCCATCAGTATATTTTTCGTTGGATATCTTTTTTATAATCTTATGCAGGGTTCTCTCTGCCATCTCCTGCATATTGATCTCGTATGTGGTCACGCCTATATCGCAGGTTCCAGGATACAAGTAATTATCAAACCCCACAACGGACACATCCTCAGGAACTCTGTAGCCCACAGCATTGAGTATCTTTATGAGCGTAGCTGCCGCAAGGTCACAGTTGCACACAAACGCTGTAGGCATATTCCCCGGAAGTTTGAAGCAGTTCTCCTCGTCAAACTGCCCCGTCTTCACATCTCTGTCCGGAATAACCCAGTCTTCTCTGAGCGGAATACCATGCTCCAGCAATGATTTTACATAACCCAGATATCTGTCAGTTATACTGTTCGTTGAACCTATCGTGCCAACATATGCAATATCTCTATGTCCCATATCATGCAGATAATTAGTCAGCATATAGCTTCCATAGAAACTGTTTGCTATAACCGTGTCTATCGGCCTCGAATTGTCATAGTAATCCACATATTCTATAGGAACCTTGGCTGTCTTCTCCAGCTTTTCCAGGTATTCCTTACCCATGGAACCTACAACAACTATTCCATCAACCTTGTCATCCTCCAAGAGCATAGGCATATCAGCGTTCAATACACTATCTCTAGTAACAAACTCCAGCATAGTAAAGCAGCCTCTTGTCACCGCCTTTTTGTTAAGCACCTGATATAACTGCCAATAGAACGATGGATACTTTCCAAGGTATATCTCTTGAATGAGAACACCAATATTATACTTTTTCTTTGCCGTCTTCTTTCTGATCTCAGATGGTGACTGATATCCCATCTCATCTGCCAACTGTTTGATCTGTGCTCTGAGTTCCTCGCTTACACCCTTCTGATCTGAAAGTGCTTTTGAGACCGTCACGGTACTCACGCCAACAATGGCAGCTATGTCTCCTAATTTTACTGATTTTGCCATAACTAGTCCTTCTCACTTAAATTTTACGTGGTTAAACAACTTAATTTTATTTTATTTTAAGTTAAACTATTGTCAAGCACAAAGTGATAAAGTCTGCTCATATAATCCCCACGCATATCTTCCACAAGCATCCCGGCATTCATCAGAAGATCTCCCCCATACACTTCGTCCGTGCCATCAAGTCTGTAATCTGCAGCCGCGTAAAGCCCTAAAAGTTTTATCTTTCTGCTGTGCATATTAGGTCTTCCAAGCACCTGAACGTAAGTCACCAATGCCTCACTCTTATCCTTTGCAACAACCATCCAGCAATCATACAGTCCATTTTCCCTGTACGATGCAACCCTATAATAATCACCCTCCCTTACAAGATCATTATATTTATGATACATAGAGACCTGCTCAGGGATCATCGCACGTTCTTCTTCACTTATTTTTGTGATATCGAGCTCATAGCCAAATGTTCCCGCCAGAGCCACATGTGCCCTGGTCATAAAAGGTGTACTCCTTCCAACTGTGTGATTAGGGCAATCCGACACATGGGCGCCCATGGTCGAAAGCGGATATATCAGTTCCGTTCCCTCCTGTATAGAAAGTCTCTCTATGGCATCCGTGTCATCGGAGCACCATATCTGCGGACTGTAGAAAAGCATGCCAGGGTCAAATCTTGCACCACCGCCCGAGCAGTTCTCAAGCAAAAGATCTGGAAAATCGTTAACAAGGCGCTCTTGCAGCTCATATACTCCAAGCACATACCTGTGAGCCAATTCTCCCTGCCTGTCTCCGGTGAATTCTACGCTGCCAATATCCGTGAGCTGTCTGTTCATATCCCACTTAACATACTCAATATTTGCGGATGATATCACGTTATGCACACATTCATACACGTAGTCTCTAACTTCTTTTCTCGAGAGATCAAGCACGTACTGATTTCGCGATAATGTAGCCGCTCTCTCCGGAACCGCAAACGCCCAGTCAGGATGCTTTCTGTAAAGTTCAGAATCAGGAGAAATCATTTCAGGCTCCATCCATATTCCAAATTTCAGCCCCAGCTTATTCACCTCATCAACAAGATGTTTCAAACCGCCCTTGATCTTGTTTTCATTTACAAACCAGTCTCCAAGACTTGTGGCGTCATCATTTCTATGTCCAAACCAGCCATCATCCATGACCAGCATCTCTATTCCATGTTCTGCCGCACTCTTTGCTATCGCAAGGAGCTTATCGGTATCAAAGTCAAAATATGTAGCCTCCCAGTTGTTGATGAGGACAGGTCTCTTCTTGTGAAGATATCTGCTCCTTATCATGTGGCATCTGTAAAAATCATGAAGATTTCTAGTCATCTGTCCAAGTCCATCATGGCTGTATGTAAGCACAACCTCAGGCGCTGTAAATGTCTCTCCAGGCGTGAGCCACCACTCAAATCCCTCTGAATGTATGCCCATGACTGCGCGTATGGAATCAAACTGTGATTTCTCTATCTGTGCGATGAAGTTACCCGAGTACACAAAATGCATTCCATATACATCACCCGTAGTCTGATCTGTACCCTTTGTCATCCATGCCATAAACGGATGGTCCTGGTGGGATGACTCACCGCGGAGAGAGCTTACACTCTGCTTGCCATAAGCTATCGGGCGTCTCTCGATCTGTCTCTCCCTGGCCCATGAGCCGTGGAGAGTGAGCATCTCAAAATCCTCGTCATCCATGTCTATACATGCAGAATATACCTTTGTGAGCCTGATATCCTTATCACCTGCATTTTTCACACTCACACTTCTGGTTATAACATCCTCATCCTCAAACACAGAATATATCAGGTCAACATCAATGCCACATCCCCCATCCATCATATGGACAACGAGAGTCTGAACCTCCTCTTCTCCCGCAAATGATGCCGGAAGGCCACTAATCCCCGGCTTTCCATTTACAATATCGTAATCCACAAATTTCAAATCAACGGTTCTGCTGCCATTTGCGGTCTTTACTGCAATACAACTCTCCCTGTAGTCTCCTATTCCATTTCCGGAATACTCTGTCGGAAATGTGTCCATAAATGAACATCTCTCCCTGTTATTCTTGGACGGAACAAAAGGAGCCTCACACGTTCTCAAAAACTGATCACATTTCTGCGGACGAATCTTCTGTCCATAATATATATGTCCGACAAACCCCTCTTCATCGGCGATTCCGATCCGGTAACTCGTGTTTCTCGTATCAAGTTCAAATATTCTGTTTGTCTCATCATATCTTATGCTCATATGTATCTATAGTCTCCTCGTTTTATTTATGGGTATCACTCTCTGCTTATGTATTCAAGAAATTCAAGTGCAAGATCCATATTCTTGGCATTCTCACCAAATCCCACTGCAGCATCCATTTCATACCAACCGGTATCCTTCACCCAAGAATTATCACCGATCTTTATTCCGACAGGTATCTTCTCACCCGTTTCAATAACCGTTGCATACACAAACGAATCTTTATACTTTTCTTTCAGTTCATCAGTCAGCACCTTATCAAGATCCTGCATATATCCGAACTCTCCAAAACTCATGACAAGGTCTGTGTCGGCAAAGAACACGTCCACCGCATTCGCCATGAATTTGTTCTGCATAAGCTGTAGACTATCCTGGCTCATGGCATCATTCGGATCAGTTGACACGCCGATTCCTGTACTTATACTGACATATTCCTTCTCCGCATCAAGACCGTTTTCACGGAGGAATTCCTCATAATACTCCTTGTCATTCGCCGCGGATCCCTGTTGTGTAGTGTTGACCGCAAGGATATTGAGCGCAGCAGATTCCGCCGTAAAATGTTTTACGACAAGGAATACAACGATGCCAACAACAACAAGTGCAAATAGAGCCTTCGGGGCATAATACTCCAGTATGTATTCCCTTTTCTGCTGTTTGTTCATAAGACTGAGCTTCTGCTTCTCAGACATATGCTCATCCACATCCAAAACGCTCTCCGGCTCTCGCTTCTCTTTTTCATCGGTTTTCTCATCTATGATATGTCCAGCGATACTTTTTACATTTTTCTTTTCTATTTCTTTTTCTATTTCTTTTTCTTTTTCTATTTCTGGCATATGATCTCCTATACTACTCCTATCCGCGTTTACCGCACACCGCAGTTACTTTATACATTGTAGCATTTTTTAGTTAATTTTTGAACAGATTTTTAGCATTTTTAACTATATTTTACTTTTACAAAAGGGACCTCAGCCTCAAAGCCGAGATCCCTCTTGTTCAGCGCATTGGCTGGAAAGTGCATTTGTATGTTAAATTTTGTAGTATATGGAAGGAATGTTTTTATTTTTCGGCAGTAAATTCTGCCATATTTTGTGACTATTTATTTAACAAGCTCCTGCACACATGCTTTCATCTCGTCTATCTTTGACATGGCATTTTTTAGGCTGTTTTCATTCACGCCAAAGTAGAATTTGATCTTTGGTTCGTTTCCGGAAGGCCTAACCGCGAACCACGCATTATTTTCCAGCTCATAGTACAGCACGTTCGACTTTGGAAGGCCCATATTCTCCTCCTCACCATCAAGCGGCTTGCGGATTCCGCTCACATAGTCTCTCATGCCGGTAACTTTGATACCTGCAAAGGTCGTAAGTGGATGGTTTCTGAAGTTCTCCATCATCTCCTTAATCTGTGCTGCACCATCTACACCCTTTAGAGTTATCCCAAACGCACCTTCAAAGTAATAGCCATATTTGCGGTAAACCTCTTCCATGGCATTACAGATGGTTTCTCCCTGCAGCTTATAAAACGCTGCTATTTCACATAAAATGACAACGGCTGCGCAGGCGTCCTTGTCACGAGTGTAGTCTCCTACCAAACATCCAAAGCTCTCCTCCATTCCGAAGATGAACTTGTATGTGTTGTTCTTCTCAAAAAGAAGTATCTGCTCACCTATGTACTTGAATCCGGTGAGTGTCTCTATATATTTCAGGTTGTAATTCTCTGCTATCGCCTTTGTAAGATTGGTGCTGACAACCGTGTTACAGATAGCTCCGTTTGCCGGCAGCTTGCCGACTGCCTTCTGCTCGCGGCATACATATTCTGCTATCAGGGCACCTGTCATATTGGCATTGAATCGGACATATGGATATGCAGGATCATCTGCAAATTCCGTGTCCTTCCAGATTCCCGTGCTGTCCTTGACGTATATTCCAAGTCTGTCTGCATCAGGATCTGTGGCCATGATAACGTCCGCATCAACCTTCTTTGCCAGTTCTATTCCCATGGCAAATGCTGATGGTTCCTCCGGATTTGGTGACTTGACTGTACTGAAGTCTCCGTCAGGAACAGTCTGCTCCTCTACAACATATACGTGCTTGAAGCCAAGTCTCTTGAGCACTTCTCTTACAGGTACATTCCCTGTTCCGTGAAGTGGTGTGTATACTATCTTGATATCGTCTGCAACCTTCGGAATGATGTCGCCGTGGATAGTCTGCTTTATGAGCGCCTGATAGTAGTTCTCATCTACGCTTGCAGGAACCATACAGAACAGACCGTCTGCAACCGCCTTGTCCTTGTCCATGGTCTTGACATCCTCGTATCTCTCAACATCCGCCACATGCTTCAGGATATCCTGATCCTGAGGGGATACGATCTGGCTGCCGTCCTCCCAGTACACCTTATAGCCGTTGTACTCAGGTGGATTGTGGCTTGCTGTCACCACGATTCCGGCTATACATCCAAGCTCTCTCACTGCAAATGAAAGCTCAGGTGTAGGGCGGAGTGCATCAAACACATAAGTCTTTATACCATTTGCGTTGAGACACAGAGCTGATGCCTCCGTGAACTCTGCTGACATATTTCGACAGTCATGTGCAATTACTACACCTCTCTTAGCAGCCTCAGGGCCAACCTCAAGTATGTATTCAGCAAGGCCCTGTGTAGCCTTTGTAACTGTATATATATTCATTCTGTTGGTTCCAGCACCCATGATTCCGCGCATTCCGCCGGTTCCAAATTTCAGATTCTTGTAGAATCTGTCCTGGATCTCTTTGTCATCATCTGCGATACTTCTAAGCTCTTCCTTGGTCTTCTCATCAAAGCAGTCTGACTCAAGCCAGAACTTGTATTCGTCCATGTAACCCATCTTTTTTGCCTCCACCTTGTAATTATTTTTAGTCGCGACCGCGATCTTCGAACCTATTTTCTGCTGACATTTATTTGCCAGCTATTTCGTTTCTTACCAATCATCCCGTTTTACGAGAACATCGCCTTCACATTTGCTGCAAGCTCGTCAAGCTGCTCTGCCGCATCCTCCTGAGAGCTTCCCTTTACCCCGAGGTAGAACTTGATCTTCGGTTCTGTGCCTGAAGGTCTCACAAGGAACCACGCGCCATCCGCAAGCTGGTAATATATCATGTTGGACTTTGGAAGAACTGCCGCTTCGGATTTGCCTGTTGCGGCGTCTGTCTCTGTTCCAAGCTTGTAGTCGTAGATCTTCTCCACACTGTAAGCGCCGACCTTCCGGACCGGATTATCTCTCAAAGTCTGAATCATAGACTGTATCTTTGCAGCGCCCTCACGTCCGTCAAACTTCATAGTCTGAACCTTCTCCTTGTAGAATCCATATTCCTGCCATAGCTCAACCATTCTGTCCCACAGAGTCATTCCACGGTTCTTGTAGTATGCCGCAGCCTCACAGAGAAGCATCAGCGTTCCAACCGAGTCCTTGTCCCTTGCATATGTGCCAGGCAGACAGCCAAATGTATCCTCAAGCCCGAACACATAATTGTGTTCACCTGTCTGCTCGTAAGCTCTCATTCTCGATGCTATATTCTTAAATCCGATCAGGTTGTTGCAGTCACAGAAGGTGTCGTACTTCTTACATATCTCCTTGACCATATTGGTGATAACAACCGTAGTTACAATCGCCGGATTCTCAGGCAGTCTTCCGCTCCGGGATCTCTGCATCAGCACGTAATCACAAAGGATCGCACCGAACATATTGCCCGTAAATTCTTTATATTCATTATTCTTGCTGTCATATCCATACATCCCAAGTCTGTCCGCATCAGGATCTGTGACAAGTATAAGCTCGCCGCCGACCTTCTTCGCCAGCTCAAGACTCAGGGCATACGCCTCTGCGCCCTCAGGATTTGGGGACTTTACAGTTGGGAAATTACCATCCTGAACAGCCTGCTCCTCAACGACATGTACATCCTTGAAACCAAGCTCGCTGAGAACTCTTGTAACAGGCTTAAGGCCTGTTCCGTGGAGCGGAGAATATACGATCTTCAGATCTCCCGCCTTCTGAATCTCCTCCGGATTCATGACAAGCTTGTGAAGCTCTCCTATATATGCGTCATCGATCTCCTGACCGATCACATTCAACAGTCCTGCATCTATTGCAGCGTCCTTGTCCATAGTCTTAACCATGGAGAAATCTTCTATATTGTTGACCTCTGCAATGATCTCCTTATCCTGTGGAGATACGATCTGGGCTCCGTCATCCCAGTAAACCTTATATCCGTTGTACTCCTTTGGATTGTGGCTTGCCGTTATATTCACGCCGATATTACAGTGCAGATATCTGACCGCAAATGAAAGCTCCGGTGTCGGGCGGAGTGCATCAAACAGATACACCTTCACACCATTTGCACACAGGCAGAGAGCAGTTTCAAGCGCATACAGCGATGCATTGTTTCTGTTGTCAAATGCTATAGCTGCCGACGGCTCTGATATTCCGAGCTTTGCCAGATAATTTGCTATTCCCTGTGTCGCCATGCGGACTGTATATATGTTCATGCGGTTTGTTCCCGCTCCCATCACGCCTCGAAGTCCGCCTGTTCCAAATTCCAGATTTGTATAGAATCTGTCCTCAATCTCTTCTGCATTATCTCTGATACTGATAAGCTCTTTCTTTGTGTACTCGTCAACCTGGTCACTGCCAAGCCACATCTCATATTTCTGTTCTGCATCCATACTTAGATCCCCCTTTTTTCCAAACTACTAATCCCTGTTATACCGATGTATATTCAACGCACACTCTCTTGTCTTATGCTTGTTTTATGCTTGTCATATGCCGTTTTTGTCGCAAAACACTGTCTGACCAGCTTGTTTTCGCATATTTTGTTTAGTTCTTTTTTAGCTAATTTTACTTAATTAAATATTAGATTAATGCGTTTTTAATTTCAATATTTAATCTTGCGTTTTATATCACTTTATTGCGCAACGCAAAAAATTCTCCCCAGACAGCCTTTTTGTGCTGTCCGAGGAGAATTTTGTATCTTTTTCCAGAAAAACACCGCTCTCTGCGATAATTTTATCGTTATCAATTACCCAGCAAATTACTCCGCCAATTATTCTGCAAGCTTATTGAGCTTCTCAACAAGTGCAGCCTGAAGAGACTCAAGCTTTGCATCGGCATCCTCAAGGCTTGTTCCCTTGATTCCGTAATATAGTTTGATCTTTGGCTCCGTACCTGATGGACGTACGCATGCCCACGCGCCATCCTCAAGGTCATAGTAGAGAACGTTGGACTGTGGAAGTCCTGACTCTGTTACTACTCCTGTGGCAAGATCTGTGATAGTATTCTTCTCGTAATCACGAACCTTGAGAACCTTGAGTGTATCTATCTGAGTGATGGACTCTGATCTAAGTGAAGACATGATCCTTCTTATCTTCTCTGCTCCCGTAACACCCTTGAGTGTTATTGTGTAGAGACCTTCCTTATAGTATCCGTACTTCTCATAGAGATCGAGCATGTGATCCCACAGAGTGATTCCCTGGCTCTTGCAGTATGCAGCAGCCTCGCAGAGACACATAACCGCAACCGGAGCATCCTTGTCTCTGGCATATGTTCCAACCAGGCATCCGTAGCTCTCCTCCATACCCATCACAAAATTGTATGAGTTATTCTGCTCGAAGAATTTTATCTGTTCACCGATGAACTTAAAGCCTGTGAGAACCTCGATGAGATTTACATTGTAATCTGCCGCCAAAGGGTCAGCCATATTTGTAGTTACAATAGTCTTGACCATCGCCGGATTTTTCGGCATAAGACCGCATTTTGCTCTCTCTCTGAACTGATACTCGGCGATTATAAGTCCCGACATATTTCCTGTAAATGGCATGTATCTGCCAGTCTTTGTATCGAGCGCGTATATTCCAAGACGGTCGGCATCCGGGTCTGTCGCAAGAACGATGTCCGCATTTTTCTCCTTTGCCAGTTTAAGTGCAAGCTCAAATGCCTTTGGATCCTCCGGATTTGGATACTCAAGTGTTGTGAACTCGGGATCTGGAAGCTCCTGCTCGGGAACAATGTATACGTTCTTGAAACCAAGCTCGGACAGAACTCTCTTTACAGGCACAAGACCTGTTCCGTGGAACGGTGTGTACACGATTTTGATATTCTCCGACTGTTCCTTGATGATCTCCGGATGGATGATCTGCTTCTTGAGTTCCTCCATATATGCGTCATCTATCTCTGCACCTATGATGGTAAGAAGCCCCTTATCTAAGGCTTCTCGCCTATCCATAGTCTTTACTGCGTGGAAATCTGTCACAGCCTTGACTTCTGCAATGATCTCTCTGTCTTTTGGCGCCGTGATCTGTGCGCCATCCTCCCAGTACACCTTATAACCATTGTACTCAGGTGGGTTGTGACTTGCTGTTATAACGATGCCGGCTGTGCATCCAAGTTTTCTGACTGCATACGAAAGCTCCGGTGTAGGTCTGAGCGACTCAAAAAGATAAGCCTTGATTCCATTTGCACATAGGCAGAGAGCAGCCTCAGCGGCAAACTCCGGTGAATACTTTCTTGAATCATACGCTATTGCTACGCCCTTCTCCTGGGCATTCTGCTTTACTATAAAGTTTGCAAGTCCCTGTGTTGCCTTACGAACAGTGTAGAAATTCATTCTGTTTGTTCCGGCCCCGATAACCCCACGTAGTCCACCGGTTCCAAATACGAGATCACGGTAGAATCTGTCTTCGATCTCGGCGTCATCGCCAGCTATAGCTGCAAGTTCTTTCTTTGTGTCATCATCGAAATAATCATCTGTCATCCAAAAATCATATGTGTCTCTGTAACTCATTTTAAACTTCTCCTTTTATTCGACGTCTTCTAACTTTTAAGGAATCCCAGCGGATCTCCATCCGAGAGAAAATGTGTCATGAGGTATGCTCCCCTGAGGGATACCTGTTCCTCTGTCAAGATTCTCCTGACCTCAGCGCGGTCTGCCAGTATGACCTGAATGTCCTCTGTACTCTCCTTGCTGTCAAGATTTGGTGTTCCTGTCACCGTGCCAAATACTGCGCAGCTCATCTCATCTGTAAATCCCGGTCCCATATAGAACGGTCTTCTATAGAGCTCTGCCCCGCCCTCATATACTTCAAGGGAAAGCCCAGTCTCTTCCTTCATCTCTCTGACCGCCGCCTGTGCAGGAGTCTCATCTCCATCCACAAGTCCCGCAGGAAGCTCATATATGTACGCATCAAGAGGATATCTGTACTGCTTTATGAGTACAAGCTTTGGCTCATTCTCAGTCGTCACGCCATATATGACTATGCCCTCCGGTCTTACATCATGGGTCTTCAGCTTTATATTGTTTTCTTTGTTCCTTGAAGCAAAGTAATAATTGAAGTCTTTTCCATCTGTGTCAACCGCATCTATATGATAAAGATTGAGGAACGGATTATCCGTAAGTTTCTGCACATCTCTGTATTTCTCTTTCACTTCATCGCTTCCCTTCTATGTATTTTAATGTATTCAGCCGACCATACATTCGCAAAACCGCACGGTTCCCGTGCTCTTTCGCTGCTGCGCAGCTATTTTGCTCACTGTATGGGGCGGTGACTCTATTCGAGTCACCACAGGATAAGAACACCTGATTCTTACATGCAAGCATGTCGAATCCGCTGTTCTTATCCTGCACGGCTGAATATTTACCTTTATTCAAAATTAGCACAGTTTTCATAATATATCAAACTATTTTTTAGGTAATTTTATCATTTTTTAGCTATTTTTAATGTTTTTTAATATACTTGCGACATTTTGCCATATTTTCTCAAGTTAACCCACCATTCGACAAACTTTTTTCGCTGGCACGATCCTAACTCACCACTTGTACAAATAAAATCCGGACATTTTAATCTGCCCGGATTCTACATAACATTATGCTGTTTATATTCTACTGATCATCTTCCGATATCAGTTGATATTCTGCATCTCTCAGCCTGCAATAATAAAATGTCTGTCCAGCCTCTTCTGTGTAAGTTTCAAATACTCCCGTCACTACAACCTGGCTCTGATCCGCCGGGTAATCATCTGGATATACGGCATCTCCCCCGAGTTTATATTCTTATCTCCTCATCACTTTCCCTGCTATACTGTTAAATGCAAATATAACCATATCGCATGCAACGATCGTAGATCCTACCGGTATTGAAAATAATATAGATACCAGCATGCCGGTCAAAGTTCCCACAACTGACAGTACAGCCGAATATAATACCACTGACCTGAAGCTATACATAACTCGCATTGCCGAAAGTGCAGGGAATACCAGAAGTGCCGTGATGAGCAGGGAGCCCACCAGGTTCATCGCAAGCACTATTATCACAGCGATTATCACAGCTAGAGCCAGATTATATGCCCCTGCATTTTTCCCGATTGCTCTTGTAAAGCTCTCATCAAATGTGACCGCAAATATCCTGTTATAGAACAAACAGAAAAACACTATTACACATATTGACATCACTATACACAACCACACTTCTCCCATTGTCAATGTAAGTATTGAGGTTGAACCAAACAATGTAGAGCACACATCACCAGATACATTTGCTGACGTGGAAAACACATTCATTATCAGATAACCGACAGCAAGAGCTCCGACGGACATCATAGCTATAGCTGCATCGCCTTTAAGCTTTGCATTTTGCCCTGACATAAGTATGAGAATTGCAGCAGCCACAGTCACCGGCATTACTATGACCGTGTTATTTGTCAGTTTCAGGACTGAGCCTATAGCCATTGCACCAAATGCTACATGAGAAAGACCATCACCAATAAATGAGAATCTTTTAAGAACCAATGTTGCACCAAAAAGTGACGAACACAAAGCTATAAGAACTCCAACGATAAGCGCATACCTGACAAATGGATACTGCATATAGTAAGTTAATTTATTAATGAGCTGCACTTTGTCCACCGCCTTTCTCATATTCTACTGAAATGATATCCCAATATCTGCTGTTCTTATATTCATCTCTGCTACCCCAGAATGAGCCTCCATTATGCATATGAAGTACATGTCTGGCGCAATCTATTGCCCTCAGATCATGTGATATCATGATCACTGCCACACCATTTTCATTTAACTGCTGTATCATCTGATAGAACTGGGCCGTCGCGACTGGATCGAGGCCAGTTACCGGTTCGTCAAGCAGAAGAAGATTCTCAGTTGCACACAAGGCTCTCGCCAGAAGGACGCGCTGCTGCTGTCCTCCTGACAAATGCCTGTAGCATTCCCTGCGTATATTCCATATCCCAAGTCTTTCAAGCTGAGATTGTGCAAGCTGCTTTTCCTTTCTGCCATAAAAAGGACGCGCTCCACACTTAGTCAGTGCGCCCGACAAAGCTACCTCCCATACAGTCGCAGGGAAATCCTTCTGCACAGGTGTCTGCTGCGGCAGATAGCCTATATCATGCGATGTCAGATCATCGCCAAACTTTATCTCTCCTGAAACCGGTTTCAGCAGCCCAAGTAGAGTTTTTACCAAGGTACTCTTTCCCGCTCCGTTCTCTCCAACTATACAGAGATAGTCTCCCTTGTCTATACTGAAATTAAGACCTGACGCAACTGATCTTCCATCGTACCCGACTGCCAGGTCTTTACACGTTATATATGACATTTGTTTTCTCCTATTCCTTTAAACATCAGTCTATCTAGTTAAGCCGCAATTAATTTAACGCCTGAGACAGTACATTCAGGTTATCTTCCATCATGTTCAGATATGTCTCTCCATCAGCCATATCCTCTGCGGTTACAGACTGCATTGAGTTCATTGTCAGTATCTCCTGATTCTTTGACTCGGTCGCGTTCTTTATCGACTCTGCTATATTGTGATCCGCACCCTCTATCGTCAAAATAACCGGAAGCTTTAACTCATCCACCTTATGCGCAAGGAATGTTATTGTCTCAAAGCTTGCCTCCGACTCAGCACTGCATCCCACAAATGCAGCATAGTAAGTAAGCCCATAATCATCCGCCATATATCGGAAAGGGAATCTATCGCCAAACAGGATCGCCTGACGTTTTCCCTTAGATATAGTAAGCGCATATCTTCCGTCAAGATCATTGAGCTTATCCACGTACTTGCCTGCATTCTCCACATAATCTTCCTTATTTGCCGGATCAATCTCCTGTATATTTTCAGACAAAGCATCAGTAAGTGTTACCGCATTTCTCAATGATAGCCACACATGCTCATCATTCTCAGGCCCTTCCCCTTCTTCGGTTTCCTCTTCCTCCTCTGCCTGCATGCCTGGAACTACCTCTTCGACTTTGACTGCAGTTCCCAAAGCGTCAAGCATATTTACAACCTTCATATCCTTATTAGTCGCTTCTTTCAGGGCACTTTCCACCCAGCCGTCAGACTCACCGCCAACATACACAAACATATCTGCGTCAGCTATCTTTGCTATATCCTCTGCAGTTGGCTGATAGCTGTGAAGATCCGTGCCCTGATCAAGCAGCATAGTAAGCTGAAACTTGTCGGAATCATCGCCTATAATATTGCGGATCCAGTCATACTGAGGAAAAGTCGTACATACAATGCTATATGCCGCAGCATTTGCCGCATTTTTGGGCACACTTTCCTCTTTCTGATCAGAATCTGCTGCCATCCTTGATGCTCCGCAGCCACAAAATGCTGAAACAGTAAGTACCGATGCCATAACAAGGCCAAATATTCTATTTTTCATAATGATCAATAAACCTCCGAATTGATTGATAAAATTGACAGGCATATTTTGATGCCTATAATTGGGTAAATTTAATAAACTGCCTCTAGATCAAAAACACCAATAATAAGTATTCGCCCTTATCTTTAGATGTATTTCCAGACGCAATTCTCAGTCAATATCCATACTTTAAATCAATTCAGTAATTCCACCTTCAGGGAAACGAGCGTATCGGTACAATACTCGTGGGTATACACCAATACAACTCCAAGTGTGAACACACTTAAGAACGCCAGGAACACTGGCGTAGTTGACATTGTCTTTATATTTGAAAGGAACTGTGCAGCCTGCTGCAAATGCATACATATAGGACATTCCTGCCCCGTACAGTCATGCTCCACATTACGCGCAATATAGCCGTAAGAGAAAAGTACTCCTGATACAAAGAACACTATAAGGATCCATGACATTATTCTCTTTTTACTCATTCTGCACACCTCCTTTTCATTGTAGGAATTTGGGGATATATAGTTTTCGTTGTGACCGTAACGATACAATTCCATCTGTAACAATCCCGTTTGGTTTAGACTACAGCGACTCCACAACGTCTCTGACAATCTTTGCAAATACCACATATCGACGATCTGTCACAGTCGATCATAAATCCATACCTCTCCTGAACTCCTTTAGCTATGTGATTCATGGTATCGCGGTCAATATGTATGACTCTTCCGCACTTAACACACTGCATATGAAGGTGCTCGTGACAACTATGATCAGCCTTTTCCATTCTATACATACTTGAACCACCATCAGCACTCTGATACTTTATCAATTTGTCCTGGGTAACCATGCGGTCAAGATTGCGATATACAGTTGTTGTATTCGCATCTATGCCATTCTCATCCAAATACACACTTACATCAGCCGCGCAAAACCCTCTGTCCTGCCTCTCAGTGGCAAATGCCTCTATAGCCTGACTTATTCTCGTTTTATACTCCCTCGCCATACTATCCCTCTTTTTGAATTTGCAAATCATTTGCATTTTTACTGTATAATAAATGGCTTTTAACTTTATGTCAACACTTTTTTATCACTTTTCCATCACTACTATCTTGTTTGATATATTGCTGACAAATGGTATTTTGCCAACGACTTTATATACCGGTATGAACTCAGCCATTCCTTCTACAAGACTGTGCTGTTCTATGTATCTGTATTTCGGTATGATCTCCGCCAGCTTCTCTCCATTTGGCACGCCCCAGGAGAACCTGGCATGGCTTCCATGGATGGATTTCTCCTTGATATGCTTTACCATGAACGGAGCCATAGTCTCTACGAACACCGTAGCATGAGTAAATTTCCTGTCTATTATGTCGAATATTTTCTTCACATCAGCTCCTGTGAGATACATCGTAAGCCCCTCTATGATGACCAGCACAGGTTCGCCGGCATACTCTACCATGTCAGCCCATTTGCCGTCCATGGCGGATTCCGCTATCTGGTACACCGGTCCGTCCTCCCGTAGGAACTTTGCCCTTACAGTCATGGTCTCCGGGAGATCAATGTTGTACCAGCCTTTATATTTACCCTCATTTCTATAGCAACGGGTATCAAGACCACAGGCGATATTCACAACCACAGCACCCTTGTGCTTTTTCAGGTATTCTGATACAAGCTTATCAAGCACTATAGTTCTAGCTATGACTCCGCTTCCCATCGCCATGTCTTTATCTGCAAGGGAAAAATCATAATCAAGACTGTCAACTATCTCTATGGCCTTGCCATCGTATATGGCATGATCCGGTTTTCTTGATTCTTTCGCTCTGGCATAGAGTGTCTGGAGCATTGTCTCCGGGACTCCCGTTATGTCTACCTTTGATCTGCTTACTGTATTGTTCTGTGTGCTAACCATTTTCTCATTTCCTCCTGCTTTTTAATTGTGCAAACGCATGAGAGGCGCTGCGCGCGGCATTTACATAAAATATAACATTTGTCTTGTTTTGTTATGTTCGTAAAAATAAGAGGTTCATCATCGATGAACCTCTTTCTTTAAACTCTCTATCAACTTTTCTGTACCGCCTGTGGCATGAATGCCGATCTTTTCTGTCAGATACATTTTCTTCTCCACATCTACATCCTCGTTCAGTATCGCCATGGCTCCTTCAAGCCGCATCTTCGCCAGCACGCGAACCAAAGTCTCATCCGGCTCGCATCCAAGCTGTGATCTGTAATATGCCGCAAATGAATGTCTCATGAACTCCTCAACCCTCTGGTGATAATTCTCATAGCAGCTGCCGTCAGCGCCATGCATGATGATCATTGCCTCTTCCCTGTGTGCCAGAAGGAATTGCATCATGATCTTGTCTGCATCTACGCCCGTGCCGGGGTTCTCAATCTCCCCCTTCATAAGTTTTCCAAGCATGACCTCGTATTGATTCACAAGCGGTTCGAGTATCGCCTTGAACAATGCCTCTTTACTCTCAAATGAAAAGTAGAAGGCTCCGGTGGTAACTCCCGCACTATTGCATATTCTTCTAAGGCTTGCCCTCTGGTAACCATTTTTAAGGAATTCCTCTTTACCTGCTTTTTTCAGTTTTTCTATCGTTTCACTGCGCTTGTCGTTTTCCATAACACATGTCATGTTAGCACAAACTAACCAATCTAACAACCGTTTTTTATGTAAAGTATTATTTGTAACGCCTTTCTTTACGCTCTGGCTTTTTTCCAGCTATCCACTAACTGACAGAGATGTAACCATTGTTCCTGACTTATACAAATTCTTACTTTTCCTACTATCCCCCAACTGACAGAGCTGTATTCTACTGCTTCTGCAGGTACTTCACCGGAACTGCTTTCGTAAGCCACACGCCATTCTTCGAAAGATAGAACTTATATCCATCCCTGTACATCTCTCCAGATCTTACAATATATAAAACCGGTTTTCCATGTCGCTGTCCCACCTTAAATGCTGTGTCTCTGTCATTTGACAAGTGGACATACAGACGGCTCTTAGGCAGAAGTCCCTCTGTTTCTATATCCTGTACATACTTTTCACCCGTGCCGTGCCACAATTCTTCCGGCGGACTCACCTCGTCCAGCTCGACATCAACAGGTATCGAATGTCCCTGATTTGCCCTTATAAGAGTCTTGTCTTCATTGAATGAATACCTCTGTTTCTTGTCAGCACGGACAATCTCTTCCAACATATCCATATCGATCGGGTGTTGTTCTCCAATACCAGACAACAGCTCGTCAACATTTGCCCAGCCATGCTCATCCAGACTGATTCCGATACTTTCTGGTCTGTGTCGAAGAATCAGACTCATAAAACGGCTGAGCTTATTTAAATATTTTTCATCGTATTCCACGCTCTTCTCCTCCAGTCAACTACAATCATCAAGATTCATTTGAGCCTTTTATTTGGATTATTTTTTCATAAATCACTTTACGATATCTGACAAACGTCAGCGCTTTTATAGGCATCTTCATCGTGAGCCAACGCTACATGCAAAATTCTTTCAGTAACTTTAACGTATTATTTCGTTAAGGTATTTCCCTACCGTCTCAAGCCCTCCAATCGGCACGCAAAACTTCTGGTCATGGTTCTTACATGCCTCATAGGTTTCCTCCAGATCAAACCAGCTCACGCCGTCCAGTTCTTCCTTCTGGATCGTCAGGTCTGCTATGTCCACCGGTTTCTGGTACACGAACACAAATGCCACCTCATTATCCCTGAACATTTTGCCGTGAAATTCCTTCTCATACTGTATTCTGAATGTTCCCGCAAAGTCAAGGTCAGAAGCCTCAGCCTTGATGCCAAGCTCCTCACCGAGCTCCCTGAGTGCCGACTCCAGAGGTTCATCTCCCGCCTGTATGTGCCCCGCCGATGAGGTATCATACCTTCCTGGAAATGAATCCTTATTCATTGCCCGCTTCTGCAGGAGAACCTTATACCTTCCATTCTCTTGCTTCGCTATCCAGATATGGGCAGTCCTGTGACATATGCCTTTTGCATGTGCCTCGCTCCTCTCCACTATGTCTCCAGTAGGGTTGCCCTGTTCGTCGCATATATCAAAAAGTTCCATTATTTTGTACCGTCCTTCTATTCCTACACCACCAGCCTCGCCTTCGCCCTGCCGGTTCTGTCCTTTTCCACCACGATCTGCTTGTCAATCTTCTCCTTGAGTTCAGTCACGTGCGATATTATTCCCACCAGCTTGCATCCCTCGGTCACGCTGACCAGCGCTTTGTATGCCTGTGGCAGAGTCTTTTCTGTGTCCAGTGAGCCAAAGCCCTCATCCACAAACATCGTATCTATCTGAATTCCGCCAGCCGAAGCCTGCACCTCATCGGAGAGTCCAAGTGCAAGGGAGAGTGATGCCATAAATGACTCGCCCCCAGAAAGAGACTTAACGTCTCGTCTGCTGCCGTTGTAATGATCCACAACACAGAGGTCAAGACCGATCTGGCTTCTCTTGTCACTGCTGTCCGTCACACGGCTCAGTTCATACTGACCGTCTGACATCTTCAGGAATCTCAGATTCGCGCGCTGAATTATCCTGTCAAAATACGACATCTGTATATATGCCTCAAGGTTTATCTTATTCTTGCCGGATACATTCCCTGAGGCAGTGTCATAAAGTGACTTCACACTGACGTATTCCTTTTCTTTTGCCGAAAGTTCATCGGACTTCCTGCTTATATTCGCCATCACCGTTTCATTTGCGCGGATGCGGCTGTTTCCATCCTGCATGAAAAGTCTGATTCTTCCAAGCTCATTTCTTGCTGCGACTTTGTCTTCCTCAAGCTTGGCAAGTTCAAGCTTCTCTGCTGACTCCAGCGTGTCTGTCAGAGCCTTTATCTGCCCCTCCAGCGCCTTAATATTCTGGATCACAGCATTATATCTCTTCTCAGAGGCTTCAAATGAATCCTGCAATTTCTTTGCTCTGCCAAGAATCTCGTTCATCTTCATTTCCGCCTCGCTCCGATTTCTGAATCTGAGTCCCGCGGCCAGTTCAGTCACCTGTTCTCTGTCAGAGGCAAGCTTTGCTGTAAGCGCTGATATATTTTTTTCGATGTCTGCCAGCTTTGTCTGCATACCGGCCAATGTTTCTTCCTCCTGAGGAAGTTTTGCAGCAAGCTCATCCCTTCTGCTGACCCTTTTGCGTTCAGCCTCGATCTGTCTGTCTGTATCGGCAATCTTCTCATTGTAATATCCTATATTCTTCTCAACCTTTTCCGGCAGACCGTCTATATCCTCCGGGGCGTCAAATTTCCTTCCAGCCTGCTCAATAATGCTGGTTCTGATCTCCGTGACACTGGCAAGCTTTACCTTTGCATCCGTAGCGCTGGCATTTGCCCTGTCGCGTGCTCTGTCCGTATCCTTCTTCGCGTCCTCTAACTGCGCATCTGTCGGAGCCTCCTTTGGCAGCGATGCAAGGATTTTGTGCTCCGTTGCACCACACACAGGACACGCCTGTCCCTCCTTCAGATCCTTTGCAAGGATTCCCGCCTGGGCATTCCTGTAAAGCGTGCTCATATGCTCATACATATCCTGCTTTCTGGTATACATCTCGTTATCAAGCAGATACTGCTTCTGTGCTTTGTCCACCGCCTGCTTTCTTCTGCTGTATTCCATGAGCAATCTGTTTATTCCGTTCAGATAGTCAATAGCGTCAGCCATCTTTTCCCTTGATGCCGTAAAAGCCACGATTTTCTCTCCCGCATCCGCAAGTTGCACCTGCTCCATTTTTAGCTTTCCTATGAGCTTCTGCTTGTCTGCCACAAGCGTTCTGCCCTTCTCTGCCTGCTGATTTTGCCTTTGCAGGCGCTGTTCACCGTCTGCAATATTTCTTCTCTTTGCATCCAGTTTTTCATAGTCCGGAAGCTCGTTATTTATAACCGCCGCCTGCCTCTGGAGCTCTTTTGTCTCTGGAAGTGCATCCTTTGTCCTGTTTAACTCTGCCTCAGCAGTAGTTCTGTCATTCTGTACATTTGCAAGCTCCGAATGTGCCTTTCCAAGCTGTACTCTGGCTTTCTCTGTCTGCTGCGCCTTGCCTATCAGCGTGTCGAGCCCCCCTATCCGGGTCTCAAGCACGCCAATCTGCTTCTCATACGAAGCCGTTCTTACCTTCTCCATTCCAATAAGCTTTTCGATAAGTGCAAGCACCTCATCAACTGGCATCTGGCCGGCCTTTGCCTTTTGGACACTGAGCCCCAGAGGATCATCCTCTCCGCAGACTATTCCAGATATATACTGCTCTATACTCTTCTTCATATCGTCCCGTTCACTCTGAAGCTTTCTCGTCTCATCCTGAAGCCGCTTCTGCAGAAAAAAATACCTTGATGTGTGGAAAAGTTTGCTGAATATCTTCTGCCTGTCACTGGACTCAGCCACCAACAGCTCCTTGAACTCACCCTGTGCAAGCATGGATATCTGTGAAAACTGTTCTCTGTCCACACCCATCAATTCCTGAAGGTATGAGTTGGCCTTTGTCCTGTTGACAATGACTGAGTCATCCGGCAGATACAATTCTACAGCCGCTTCCTGCAGGGTAGTTCCTTCACCTTTTTTCTTGCGTCTCTCATAAGAAGGATTTCTTTTAACCCTGTAGATTTTTCCTATATGTTCAAATGTCAGTTCAACGTAGGTGTCTGTGTCCACATCCGCATACGTTGATCTCATCATCCTAGCATCACGACCTGCGCCACTCGGCTCATCATACAGCGCATAACAGATGGCATCGAATATCGTGGTCTTTCCCGCACCTGTATCCCCAGTCACAAGATACAAGCCTTCAGCCCCAAGCTGTGTCATGTCAAGCTCCTGGACACCCGCATATGGTCCAAATGCCGACATCGTAAGATTAAGTGGTCTCATAATCGCTCCTCTCCTTTACAATGTATCGCCCCTCTCGCCTCCACGAGCGGGGCAGGTCGTCGGAGCGCATTTGAGTTATTCGCTTCGCTCATAAGCGCTCCTCTCTTTCACAATGTATCGCCCCTCTCGCCTCCGCGAGCGGGGCAGGTCGTCGGAGCGCATTTGAATTATTCGCTTCGCTCATAAGCGCTCCTCCTTCCATATAACGTCTATAATATCCTGAACAAAACTCTTCTGTTCATCACTCATTTGCCGATTGTTCTGTTTCTCATACAACTCTTCAAACAGATCTATAGGCTTTTTCCCTTCAAGCACAGCGCCATCGTCTATCGTCTGTGTCACACGGGTTCGGGTGTTGTCGTATCCAAGCTTCATCACATTTGGATAGACCGTTCTGAGTTTTCCCAAAGCATCCGGCACATCGTCCTCGTCCGTGAGAACCACATACAGATAATCATCCACAGCCGTCCCCTCATAGTTTCGCCTGTCCATCAGCTCGTCAAATGTTCCCTTTACCTCGCGCAGCTCATGCATCGGAACAAGCGAAACTGTCCTTATCTCTATTTTCTTGTTCTCAGGGATGTCAACAACCGTCACAGATTTCGTATGCTTAGCCTCAGAGAGTGAATACTTAAGCGGTGTTCCACAGTATCTGACGGTCTCCCTGCCCACCTTCTGCGGTCCATGTATATGCCCCAGCGCCACATAGTCAAATGAGTCAAATACCGACACATCCACATTGTCCAGACCGCCCACATTCTCCTCCGACTCCGAGCGCACAGCCCCGGTCACGAACTGGTGGGCCACAAGGATATTTGTAACCTTCTCATCAACATCCATGTGCTCCACCGCCACACGGCAGGCATCCGTGTAATCCTTTATATCATCCGCCTCATCAGGGAACACCGCTCTGACCATTGCCGGCTTCACAAATGGCAGCATGTATATGTTCACCATCTGTCCTTTTCCATCCTCCAGCTTATATGGTCTGACCAACCCATCTCCCATCATGGCTATCTGTGCCGAATCATATACCGGCGATATATGGATTCCACTGAGATCAATCAGACTTGATGCAAATGCCAGCTTGGCCGCCGAATCATGGTTGCCGCTGATGATATATACTTGCAGCTTTCTCTTTGCAAGTGAGGTCAGGAAGCTGTCCAGCAGTTTCACCGCCTCCTCGCTCGGCACAGACTTATCATATACATCACCGGCTATTATGACTCCATCCGGCTGCTCATCATCGATGATGCCCAGTATTTCTTTTAATATATACTCCTGATCCTCCAACATGGAAAATTCATTTACACGCTTTCCTATGTGAAGATCAGATAAATGGATCAAACGCATGCACAGTTCTCCTTTCTTGCAATTCCGTTTCTTTATTATATCGCTGCCTATAGTTTAGCACAGATGCGGCGAGTAAGAAATCAACCTGCGGGTTAAAGATAACATATAGAGCCTGCTCTAAGACAAGGATTTTTATCAGATTTACATATTTTATGCCCAATTCATCATACACTATATAATATAGCACCTGTTTCTTTGGAGGGTCCTTAATGCAAGCAAAAACCAGACTCAACCTTTTCCGCTTTATCTTCATTTCGATTCTTGGAGTCCTGCTACACTTCACCTACGAATGGTCGGGAGACAATCCCGCAGTCGGACTGTTCTCAGCAGTGAACGAGTCGACCTGGGAGCATCTAAAACTCATATTTTTCCCTATGCTCCTGCTTACGATAATCGAATTTCTCTGGGCTCATATAAAAGATAAGTCCCTGCCGGAAAACTATCTTCCAGCAAGGACTGTCGGTATCCTGTCAGGTATGGCATTCATTGTGGTCGGTTTCTACACTCTAAACGGTGTACTGGGCAGGAATTATGAGTTTCTGAATATCGCACTTTATTTCGCCGGGGTTATGTATGCATTGCGCACCGAAAACAGATTAGAATCCAGGCAAATGTGCATAAATGACTACGTTTCCATGACTATCCTGGCAATTCTCGCGGTTGCATTCTTTGCATTTACCAACTATCCGCCTGAACTGGGGGTATTTGCGGTTCCTACAACAGATTAACCACACACATCAGAAGCACCACCTGCATTACAAGTATAAGTGGCACTCCAACCGAGAAATAATTCTTCCTTATCTTATGCCTGAACACCACCATTCCAAGCAGAGCACCAATACTTCCACCGGCAAATGCCATACCGAGAAGGACCGCTATGGGGATCCTGTATCCGCCCTTGACCGCTCTGTATTTGTCAATTCCGAACATGACAAATGTTACAACACTCACTGCCGCAACGAACCACAATGTCCATCTGTATTCCACAAACACATCCCAGAATGCAAAGCTCCATTTGCCCGCAGGTCTAAGCTTCCAAGTCATGAACACCGCAAGTTCTATCACACACACGCACACTGTGAACACTCTCAGCATCATATTTGTCTTGGATGCAGTCCTGTCACACAACGCAAATGCTATTATCATGCCAGGGGCACCACCGGCAATGGCTATGATCCCCAGCAGAACACTGAGTGCCTTATGGCTTGTTCTCCTGCGTCTCGCAGCCGTCACTCCATCAAGAACAGCTCCTAGTATATTTATACATATCAGATATATGATCAACTTATCCATTATATATACCCACCTTGTCTACTGACATTGTATACAGACATTATATTCCATAGGGCATGACCATAACAAGTGACAAATGTCAAGAACTCGTGGCAAACAAAAAAAGAGCAGAACTACGGCTGTATACATAGTTCCACTCTCCTATATACTTCTACTGATCTGCGATGAGCACCTGCGGCTGAACCTTTCTGATGTTCCCCGCTCTGATAAATGCTACCACAGAGAATAACACGCTCATAAATACCAATGGTATAACCAGTGATATCACGCTTGTACTTAAATTAAAACTGTATATTCCAAATGATTCAAATCCTGCCTTGAAGAATGGCTTGCTGACGATAAGTGCCAGAACTATACCAAGCAGCGAACCCACAACTGCCGTCACGATAAAGCGGACCGCAAGCTGGCATCTGAGTCTGAAGGATGTAAATCCAAGTGCCTTGTATATTCCGATATCCTTCTGCTCACGCATGAGAACCTTGCCACACACGATTATGACCGTGACTATCACGAATACAGCCCCCAACATATATGTGAGCAATGTGAGTCCCTGTATTGCAATGTTGACTGTACCCGCCACTCCTTCAAAATCATCCTTTGCTGAATGTATTGAATACGTGATGCCCTGATTATCGCCATATCTCTTATCTATCTCCTGGATTATCGCATCACATTCATCAGTATTGTCAAGATCATAACATATTTCTTTGCCGCTCCATTCCTCTTCATCTGAACTGCTTTTGGCAGCTCCACTGACACCAGACTCACTTACGATCCCTTCGCTGGCAAACTTACTATATGCAGCCTTACTAATTGCAAAATTCTTGCCCACATCATTTGCCGAATCGTATATGCCGGAGATCACCATCTTCCTTGCCACGCCGCCGCGCTTGACTGTGACTGTGTCACCTACGTCCATGTGAAATCCATCAGCCACATACTGGGTTATCAGCACTTCATTGTCATATGTGCAGGTTCTTCCCTTTCTTATCGTGTTGATCATATCAGGGTCCTCCACTATATAACAATACATCTGCACATCATCGAACAGAAGGTACTCGCTGGACATTTGATATTTTCTATACGCTGTGTGTTCTGATATAACATTCTCTATATCCTTCTGCGTATCCTCATCGACAAACGAAGCAGTCAGGTCATACTTCGTGACTGAAAACATATCCACCAGCATATTCTGTGAATTAAACCAGCGCATCATATCGTTCATAAGTATCATGAACATGGCAAGTATAGCAGTCACTATGATGGCTGCGGCATACTGTTTCTTCTCAGATATAAACTGTCTGTATGCAAGACTCACACCAAGTTTCTTGCCTGAGACCGGAAGCTTCAGAACGCTTGAGAAATGCACACTGTCCCGTCCACCTCTTATCGCCTTTATAGGTGTGGCCTCGGATATTCTCCTTGTCTTCAACATGATAAATGCTGCTATTAGAAGCAGTATCGACAATATGACACACAGCACAAGTCCTACATTAATATCAGACGGAACTTCAAGTCCTGAAGAAGATCTTGTGGCACTATTTATAATTTTTAGTATCGGAATGGCCAGTGGTATTCCAGCAAACAGTCCAGCCGCCACAGTGCACATATACCCGGCAAGCAACGCCAGCTTCACCGATGAATTTGTCATTCCGACCGCTTTGAGTATTCCTATGTTAACAAAATCCATCTCTATGCTGCTGCCGATGTTGTGTCCTAGAACTATCATAGCCGCCACCAGAAGCAGCACAACAAATATAAGCAGCACCGCGGAGAATACCTTTGTCATAAGAAGCATGTAACTTCCCGCCTGCTCCTTTGATAAAGTTATCCAGCAATATGATGCGAAATCACTCACATTATTCAGTTCTCTCTCAAACTCCATCTCCGTGAGGTCCAGGCCCGGCTTTTTATCTATTATGATAAGCTTTGACAATTCAAAGGATCTCTTGTCATCTTCCAGTCCGCTTCTATGATCTTCCGCAGCCTTTGCCTTAAGATCCGCAAAATCCTCATCTGAGATCAATATCGTCTTTATTCCCATGACCGAAGATCCCATATATGGATCCTCGAAAAATGACGCAACTTTGAAGGTATAAGAACCGTTATCATTGCCCAGCTCGACTGTATCACCAATCTTGCAGTCATACATACCTATGAAACTGAACGGCACACTTACCTCACCTTTTTCAAGCCGGCGATCTGTCATTTTGTTATCCACATCATACTGATCATATGTGAGCACGCTGTCTGTATCATTCAAAACGAAGCTGCTGTTTCCGCCTTTTCCATTGCAGTCCTTAAGCAGCAGATATACAACATCTGTTGCTTTCACTTCCTGCACCGCATCACATTTGCCAATATTCTTTATTATCTTGTCTGCACTTGTTCCATAGGCATCCAGCCTGTTCTCCCCATAAAGTGCGGCAAGCATACCTCCATAACCAACCTCTTCCATAGCTTCCGAATCATGCCTTATGGAATTCGTGTAGTAAGAAAGCACTGAACAGAATGCCAGAGAAATGATAAGCATGAGCACGAGCACACTTATATGCACGCCCTTGTTTCTTCTCATATTTCCTCGAAGCACCATCATGATATATCTCATCCCGGCACCTCCTACCACTGCATGGAACCAAGCCATGCATCTATCTGGCTCTCACGTCTCTTGCGGTCTTCTTCAATATATTGTGACAGCTTCAGCTCACCTATGATCCTTCCGTCCTCTATGTAGATGATCCTGTTCGCCCTGATAGCAGCCCTCACATCGTGGGTAACCATGAGTATGCTCTGTCCCTCAACATTGAGCTCGGTGAGAAGGTCCAGCACATCCTGAGTATTCCTACGGTTTAATGCGCCTGTCGGCTCATCCGCGAAAAGGATACCCGGACTGTTGATGACCGCTCTGGCAATAGCGCCCCTCTGTGCCTCTCCGCCGGACACCTGTGCAGGAAGTCGGTCAGCAGCACTTTCTATATTCATCTTTTTTATGAGTTCATCAGCCCTGTTTTCAGTCTCTTTTGTGCTCGTATCCTTATTCATATAACCCGGCACAAGTATGTTCTCTCTAATGCTGAGGTTACTAACAAGATGTATCTGCTGAAACACAAATCCAAACTCATACACCCTGAGTTCTGCCATGCGCTTCTCATTATATTCTGTTATATCCTCGCCATCATATATGACCTTTCCCGAAGTCGGTCTGTCCATCCCGGACAGACTATAAAGCAGTGTGGATTTTCCCGAGCCTGACGCTCCCATGATGACTGTAAAATCTCCCTTATAGATATCCAGATCCATGTTGTTGAGCACATGGTTCTGCACGCCCTCACTGGAAAAGCTTTTGCAAAGGTCTCTTGCCTGAAGTATTATATCTGCCATTTTTCTCTCCTTTTTATAGTTGTAGCACGGGGGCATTCAGACATCCTCTACAGATCTTCACCTCGCCACCGTGCTACAACCATATCACCCTATTTATTAACAAGTCCTTAACAAACCTTTCTTGCTGCAAAATATAACACTGCCTCCAGGCCATCAACATGATTTACAAGTTCCACATCTCCGCCCATTCTGTCCATGAGATAATGGACAATAAATAGTCCAAGGCCCGCTCCAGGTTCATCACCGGAGTTTTCCCCTCGATAAAACTTCTCATATATGAACGGCATATCCTTATCCGGAATTCCTGTTCCATGATCCTTTATGGACAGACTGTATATCATATCAGCGCCGCCCACATGGACATTTCTTGGAAGTTTTTCGGGCGATATACATTCCGTAACAATACTTATCTCTGTGTCTCTGGCATACTTAGAGGCATTTGACAGTATATTTTCTATCACCTGAACCACTCTTCCCGAATCTGAATGCTCAAGCACTGCCTCGGTTATATCTCCATTCACCACGATATCCATTCCGAGACCTATATCTGACAGGACCTGTTCCAGCAGAGGTTTTATCTCAACCTTATCACTCTTCACCACCAGTCTGTCCAGATCATGCAAGGAATGAATAAACATGTCATTCGTTATGGACGTAACCTCATCACATTTCTTCATGATGACCGACGCATACCTCCCCCTGCGCTCCTGGGTGGCATCCATATTCATGACCAATGCCTCCGCATATCCTCTTATGGATGCGATTGGAGTCTTTATATCATGTGACAGCGTGGCTATAACTGTCTTGTTGTTCTCTATCGCTTCCTGCTCTCTACGCCTTGCATGCACTATCTCCGTTCTCATATGGTCAAATGCCCACGTGAAGCTTCCGAACATATTTACCCGTCTGTACTTAAGTTCGGTGTCCATATCCCCTGCTGCCAGATGTGATGCATAATCCTCCATCTCGTCAAATGGCCTGAGAACACACACGTATATGTACAGGAATAATACAATCACAACACACAAGACAACGATATACATGATCACTATATTCCTAAGTCCTGACTTGCCGGTATCTATCTTTTGTTCCCTGAGTTCATTCATTACAGCGTCAAGCTTTTCGTCAGCATCTGTGGATCCCGAATCATACAGTTGTTTCACTTCATTCAGTTCCACTATATACTGCCCATATTCATCATCTTTTATCCGCCGTGTCTCGTCCTGCTTCTCCCTGTAGAACAGCCAGCCAAAAACTATGGTTATAGCGCACATGAACACGATCAGCATTTTTATTATATTGCTTCTTACTGAATGTCGCTTCATATAAACTCCCTATAGCTGCCAAGTGGACATCCACCTTACAAGCTCATATTATTCTCACTGTCTTTGTCTATTCACTATCTCCCAGCACATATCCCGTTCCCCATACCGTACGGATAAGCTGCGGATGTGACGGATCTGTCTCAAGCTTTTCTCTGAGCCACCTCACATGCACCGCAACCGTGGATGGCTCCACATCACTGTACAGCCCCCACACGGCACTCATGATCTGTTCCTTGGTCAATACTCTGCCTCTGTTCTCCGCCATGTATACAAGCAGGTCAAATTCCTTCGGCTTCATATCCACATTACTTTTGTTTCTGCTCACAGTCCGTGCGTACCTGTTGATCTCTATCTCGTTCCCGTCTGTGTTCAGGGTCAACATCTCAGACTTATTGTCATCAACACCATAAGTTCTCCTGAGTATCGAACGGATACGAGACATAAGCTCTTTCAGTGAATACGGCTTTGCGATATAGTCATCTCCACCCATATCAAGACCATTCACCTTGTCATCCTCACTCGTCCTTACACTTGCAAATATGATTGGCACCTGCGAAGTATGCCTGAGTTCTTTACAGAATGAGAAACCTGTACCATCGGGAAGATTGATATCCAGAAGTATGAGATCACATTTGTTATCTGTCAGCACTTCATATGCATCGTCTATGCTGGCTGCGTACAGAAAAGCATAGCCGTTGTCCTCCAGCATATCCTGTATCAGCATAGACAGATCAGCGTCATCATCCACTATAAGTATTGTTCTCTTGTCTGTATGCTTTTCTGTCATCCTATACCCTCCAATATCTTCACTGTAGACAATTCATATTATATGACTCTAAACTGCCCACATATCGTCTGTAATATCATCCGCAAGCAGTGCATACAGCCAACTATTTTTCTTTATTCACCAGCATATCATATGTAACACCATATTTCTCCGCTATGTCACTGGCATATGATCTGCCAGCCGGCGGCGCTATCTCGATCTTGTAAGATCTTTGTGATCCCTCGTTATGTACGATCAGCGAATATACCTTGCCATCTGCGCGTCCTTCATTCATCTCATCCACATCAAAGCCCAGCTTATGCATATGGGTGTTGTATATCGTCCGCGTTCCCTTTGTCAGAATCGCTCTCACGGAATCTCTGGCTATATAATAGCCCTCCTCAAATGACGTAGTTGAAAACGTCTCATTGAGAAGTATCAGGCTGCCGTCACCCGCACCGTCAAATATCTCCTTAAACCTCTTGCACTCCTCACCAAGTCTTCCAAGATCCAGGGTCTTGTCTTCGTCAGCAGGGAAATGCGTGAATACGCAGTCCACAGGAGCAAATTCAAATTCATCACCCGGGATATATATACCGCCCTGAGCCAGTACAAAAAGCTGGCCTATCGTCTGGGTTATAGTCGTCTTGCCGCCTCTGTTGGCACCTGTGAGGATATACACTCTGTGATCGCTGTCAAAGTCCAGATCATTGGTCACTATGTGATCCGACTCCTCCGTATCAAATGCTGCAAGCTTGATATTGTATACGCCACGAGCCTTCATATAATATCTGCTCTTGAAATTGGCTTCCTCAGATGTACCTGCGTCCGGCTGATATGCAGAGTTCACAACCCTTGCCTTGGAAAATACCGCACCTCTGCTTTGCAATTTTTCTATATACTCAGCCCATCTTATATAGTATGTAAGCTCCGGTATGAGATCCGTCATGTCTGTGATGGTTATGGATACATATTTATTGAGCACCTGTCTCATTTTCTTCACTATCCCGGATACCATATGTCCCACTACTCTGTCCGTATATCTGGTCACATCCTTTGCCTGGTCGCCCTCAGGTATTCCGCCAATTCCGGCAGCAGCACCTGCCACGGTACCCACAGCGGCAGTCTGCACCATCTGCTGCATAGGAGCGTTCACCTGAAGCTCACTTCTTGCATCAAATGGCTGGAACTTATAATCTCCCTTCCACTGCGCCTCATTGCTGATCCTGTCTCTGGTTACTAGATGATCATAGAAATTACTGAGAACACCACCTCTGGTGAAGTATTTGTTGTTCACTGATATAAGGCCTACGCCCTCAGCTTCAAATCTCTCATTCAGATTGATTCCAACCGTTATACTCTTTATCTCTGAGGTATCAAATTTCAGTCTGGATATATCTTCCTTAAGTTCACCAAAACCATTATCACTATATATTCTCTTCACATAATCCCTGAGCCCGGCAAATCCGTCAGAATGAAGTTCATACTTATTAAGACATTCATATAGGGCATCAACACACTTGATATAATCGCCTATCTCATCAAGCCTGTGCATCAGCTCCCACACACTTGCACCTTCATCGTATTCGCGGCGAAAGCTTCCGTAATCCTTCAGAAAACTTATCCTGTTGAGGGTCTCCATCATATCTTCCCTTAACTGTTTATGGTCAAGAATGTCCTCAAATATATCACATCTGTACCGGGTCACCTCCGGATCCTCATACATCTGCGACATAACGCGCATTATATAATTCTGTTCTGCCTCCTTGGATGACAACTGCCTGCATATCATGTCCAATCCCAGATCATGCATGGTCACAGGGCTCAGTATTTGGGACAAATACTCGCCATCCGGAACCAAAAGGCTGTATTTTCCAGTTGCTTTTTCTCCCATATCTATACCTTTCAAATCATAATGTCGAAAACCTATCTGACTAACTCACACTATCCGGCTTCTATCTGCCTTTCATCGGTCTTTAACCGCGCTTCCATCTGTCTCAGTTCTACTTGCCTATTACCTTCATATACGCTGCGACCATCTCCACAACACCGTCCACGCCGAGCTTCACCTCGTCAAGGCACAGGTCATAATGTCCTGAATATCCCCAGTTCTCTCCTGAGTAATAGTCATGATAGCTTCTCCGCCTGGCATCAGTCTCCTCCACAAGACTCTTTGCCTTTGATTCTGATATGCCATGCTTGTCCATTATCCTCTTTATTCTGCCGTCTTTATCTCCGCACAGGAATATTCTCACTGCATCGTTCCTGTTCTTGAATGCAAAGTCCGATGCTCTTCCCACTACAACACCATCCTGTCCGTCAAGCAATCTCTCAAGTACCTCCTCCGGAGTCTTTCTTCTCTTCACGACAAAGTCATCTGACACCGACTGCATCATAGAATCTATAGCCTTCTCTCCAAAGAAAAACGGATATTTGTCATACACACCCTTCTCCTTTGCCAGCCTTATTATCTCTTTCTTTGTGTAACAGGTTATACCATATTTTGAGGCAAGTCTTGCTGCCACCTCATCGCCGTCACATCCACACTCTCTGCCTATTGTAATTATCATTCTGTGCACCTCCACTCGTCATTCTTATATAATAAAAATGTCTCATCTCTATAACTCATCAAACAATACACCCCCATTATATTACAATATAGCTGCAGCTGCATCCTATAACTTGCAATATCTACCTCTTTAGAATCCCCGTTCCATACATACGAAATGCTTATCAAAAAGATCACACTCTCCAACCGTTTCAAAGCCAATCTTGGCGTATGTCGAAAGCGCCACCACATGTCCCTCTCTGACAAGTATATGAACGCCCTTCATGCCTCTGCTTTTCAGAACATCACAGGCATAGTTCATCATAGTCTTCGCAATTCCCTGTCCCTGCATATCCTTCCTGACGCACAGCCTTGAAAGTTCTCCCGATGGAGCCAGATCTGCTCTCCAGCACGTAAGTGCCTCAACAGCATCGTCGTGATCTATGGATATTGTGGCTACAATCTCTTCTTTGTCATTCTTCATAACAAACAGATCCTCGTTCTTCAGGTCAAATGCTATGGTATTCTCGTCAGGATAATTCTCGCTCCACTCACACGGTCCACCTATCATGGCGTGATAGAGCGAGAGCAGTTCTTCTTTGTCTTTTGGTGTTGCATTTATTATCTTCATATGTCTGATCCTCTTTCTAAAAATGATTACAACAAATCAAACAGTTCTTTATTGTATATACTATCATCCAGTTCTGGTTCATTCCAATCTGACGCACACATCTCTGAGAATCTTAGAACTGCATTAGCTATCTTAAAATCATCCTCATCTGTACTAAGCAATAGTTTTAACATCGTATATATTTTATTACAAACATCATTATTAATTGCTTTCATACAACTATCCGGTATACCTCTAAAATAGTCTTCCCCTTCGCATTCCCCCGCATGTACATCCTCTATCTTTCCATTTCTGTATACAGCCACACTTAATGCTTTTGCCAACCTTTTCAACACAATATCTCGTATAATTCCTTTTCTTTCAATAAATTTTATTTCTTCATCCGTTTTTAATTTCTTAATCTCGTTTACTACTTCTTTTTCATACAAACTGTATATAGTTTCAAATACCATTATCTTCATACCTCATTATTGTCAATCTATTGTTAATCATAAAGTAATCTATCACTTTCTTTTTAAACGTATCGATTTCGATCCCTTTAAGATGAATAATATTTTTCTCACTCCACTATTCCCTCACCGTATCCTGTGAAAAATACTCCTTAAGCAGAGTTATTATCACCTTCTGGCTCTCCCTGCTATGTGTGATTGCATAATATCTTCTGCCAAACTTCGCTTTCCGCTCTTCCTCACGAATTCCAATCTCCGCCCCTTTTGAGGTAACCCGCTTCGTCTTGCTGCCATCATCCATGTCCAGTTCTTCAATGTAGCCATTTTGCTGTAGCAGACCATTGATAAATGCCGCTGTCAGCTTTTTCATGCCTGTGATTCCCTGTTTCTGATTCAGTTCATTTATACGATTCGCCAGCTCAGAAACAATACATTCATCGACGATCTCCACATCATCAAGCATGTTCGGATCAATATAGAACTCTTTCTTCCTGACTGTTTTCTCTTTTCTGCGCTGCTTTTCCGATTCCACACCTTGTGTCCCTAAGTCACCAAGATTGTCAGAATCCAAAGCTTCCTCTTTCATGCTCTCCACATATTCCGTATGTGCAAGGCAGAATTCGTCTATAATCTCTGCAAATGTCTCTCCATAACTCTCCGTCTTCTGCACTCCCATACCATATACGTTCTTCATATCCTCACTGTTTCTCGGCAACTTAATGCACATATCCTTGAGAGTCTTATCCGAACAAATGATAAATGGCGGCACATTCTGCTTCCTTGCAAGCTCCAGGCGTCCAGCCCGGAGAAGTTCAAACAGTTCCATTCCCTCATCTGTCAGATCAGCCATCACCGCCATCTTTTTCACAGCACGTTTGTCAGTTATGTATGACTGCTCTGTCTCTTCCTCCGTCACAACACAATTACTGCATTTGTCACATGTGCAAGGGCTTTCATCTCCAAAATACCTCAGTATATACTGTCTCAGGCACTGATCCGTTTCACAATAACGTATCATTTGATTCAGCTTCCGCTGGTCATTTGCCCGCAGTTCATCATCGTCTATGCCTGCATTTGCAGAACTAACCTTATGTTCCAGCAAACGCTTGTTTATCATGATATCCTGCTTTGAGAAGAACAGTACGCACTCCGCTTCCTCACCATCACGTCCGGCTCTTCCAGCCTCCTGATAGTAATACTCAAGGCTCTGCGGCATATTATAATGAAGCACATACCTCACATTTGACTTATCAATACCCATGCCAAATGCATTTGTCGCCACCATCACACTGAGCCTGTCATATGTAAAATCCTCCTGACTCCTCTTGCGCTCCTCCATCGATAATCCGGCATGATACCGACCGGCAGATATTCCATGTGCCACCAACAATTCGTGTACCTTCTCCACATTCTTCTTGGTAGCACAATATATGATCCCGCTCTCTCCCTCATGTCTCTTGACATAGTTCAATACACTGTTGTCCGTCTCACGTCCGCCTTTCCTGTTCACAACCTTGAAGAACAGATTCGGTCTGTCAAATCCTGTGACAATCGTGACAGGAGATTCAAGTCTAAGATTCTGGACGATATCCCGCCTTACTATATCTGTTGCTGTAGCGGTAAACGCGCTCACAACAGGGCGCACTGGCAGCTTATCTATAAAATCCGCTATTTCCAGATAGCTTGGTCTGAAATCCTGTCCCCACTGGGATATGCAATGAGCCTCATCAACTGTCACCATTGCAAGACTTGCCTTGCCGGCAAAATCCAGAAACTGCGCAGTGCCAAGTCTCTCCGGGGTAACATACATGAGTGTATATCTGCCCTGTCCGGCATATTCCAAAGCTTTTCTGATCTGTCCTTCTGTCAATGTACTATTGATATACGCAGCGTGAACTCCCGCCTGGTTCAGTGCCTTAACCTGATCTACCATAAGTGATATTAGCGGTGAGATAACTATCGTCACTCCCCTCCCGGCGGCTTCCATCATCAAAGCCGGCAATTGATAACAAAGCGACTTACCTGCTCCGGTTGGCATAATTCCAAGCACATCCCTTCCTGCAAGTATTCCATCTATAAGCTCCTGCTGTCCTGATCTCAGACTGTCATATCCAAAATAGTGTTTTAATGTCTCCTGTAAATTCAATCTATGTCCTTTCCAGCCTCTTCAAGCTAAAATAAATAATATTTACAAATCCGAAACCTCCGCCTCAAATGTCTGTTGACTTTTTCTTTAGCATGATTTATTCTTTACTTATTAAGAAATGGGTTTTCTACTGGGTAGGGTTTTACACCTGACAAGGCTTGCTCGTTTCTTTTTTTATTTCTAAAACATCATACAGATACATTTTCCCAGAAGCAGCATGTCTGATCAATAATCTTGCACTAAACACATTGTACCGCTCAACCTCACCACCTTCATCGTAAACCGGTAACGCAAATCTGGTATCATATCTATACCAGCCATTTTTAGCATTACGGCTATGTTTCTCTTTTTTATTTTCTTCCGCTGTTTTGGATGTTGCTATTTCAATTATCTCAGTAATTGCCTGAGCCGCACTTGCCTTTGCTTTTGCCACTGTTCCTTTAATATGTTTCGTGTAATTAGATCCTGCGTATTCGTCCGGCAAATCTGTACCGATATAAACTATATCTCCAGTCTCTGCTATAGAATAGAACTCTCCCACATTCTGGCGCAGATATTCCTCAACATCGGGCCATGTTATAGAACGTTTTCCCTTAAAAATAATATCATTGATAAACACAATATTATTCCCATCCACATCCTGTATAACGGCAACATTCCTCTGTGGTGTCTTCATCTCATTTGGCTCAACATTGTCAATGAGCTCCATATATCTGAGCATATGCCTTCTCACATAATTATCCGATCTGCGATAACACTCCACCAGATATTTCTCCTCGGCACTGTAATCTGTGCCACTGCTCTCAGCCCCGTCTTCTCCAAGCAGGTCTGCCAATGACATGTCAAGTGCCTTACAGATAGCAACCAGCTTGTCTGCCTGGGGATTGATCTTCTTCTTTTTCCAGTCATTTATCGTGCTGGTGGAAATCCCCGTTCTTCTCGAAAGCTCTGATTGGCTCATATTCAGTTCGTCAAGCCTTGCAAATATCTTCTCATATACCTTCACAATGTACCCCCGTTTCACTTCCGACTTTTCGGATATTGTAGCACATATCCACCTTTACTGCAATATCTTAGATTCGATTTTCACTCCCGCCGTGCTATATTGTTCTCAGCAAATGAATGTACAAAGGCGCACAAGCTCCCAACGGAACTGTGCGCCTTTGTATTTTAAGGGAAAGGACTAAGTAGTAAATGGTTGTACAAGCCATTCACCAGACTCTGTGACTTTGTAATATTTGTCCTCATCAGTATCAACTAGAAGGACTGGGATAACGCCGCTGTCCAGCACCGTTCCATCAATGTAATAGTGTGATTCACCATCATAGTAAATATCATGAAATCTTGGATCCCCGGAGATCTCTGCTGTGCCAACATGTCCGGCTACGACCTTCATATCAAGTCCTTCTATCTTCCCGGTCTCCGCCGGATACTTGTTGACATAAGTGTCCTCGCTGGTCATCCATTCCCACATGTCACCGGCTTCCTCATCAATGCCAGCATGGACAAATATCGTGTTGCCCTCTGTAAAATACCTCGGAAGATTCTCGATCCATCTTATATATCTGTCATCATCACATTCCCGGGCATCATCTGCATCGTCATCAAAGACACCGATCAGCCGGTTTATACTCGAGTCTCCCAGAAGAACAAATTCCTCATGGTTACCCATAAGAGCAACTACCTTATCAGGACCATATTTCTTCTGCAGATTCATTATCTTATCCAGGACTGCATAACCATCTGCGCCTCCATGAATATAGTCCCCAAGCAGGCAAAGCATAGTATCAGGCTCATCCAGGTGATCCCACACCAAAGCTAAAGCATCCACGAATTCAGCTATGCAGCCATGAATATCACTCATACAATATATCCTCATAAGCACTCCTCCCTGTTCTCTTGAACATCAGTCTCCTGTGTAAAATTCTTTGCCATCATCAAGCCTTATCGCCGCAAGCCGCCCGCTTCTTCTCACCGCATCGCAGTCAATGGCGATATGATTATTCTGTCTGTATATGTATCCAGGTCTGGGATTACCCGGTATGCCTTGTGTCGGGGTATGGCCTGTCACTACATAAGTGTCGTCAAAATACTGAATATCATACTCCGCGCTTGCCCAGATAAGTTCCTCAATCGTGTAACTCTCGATCGGTTTACCAGGATAAAAATCCCCTAGCCCGCCGTGCACAAGTAGATATTTCTGTCCAGCTACCGATATCTCCTCTATCTCTGGCATATCCTCTATGAAGTCAATGACCTCTTGCTGCTTCGCTCTGTCCAGTGCCCGAAACCCGTCTATGGTCGTCTTGCTGCCATTGTACTGCCATGTTACCAGGTTCTCCAGCATCTCTTCAGACACCTCAGACAACGACTGTTCCGTTATCTCAGTAGTCATAAAAAACTTAAGACAGTCAAGTGCCATGTCCTCATGATTGCCAAGCATGCAGATCACATTTGACATGCTCATTATCTTGAGCAATGTTTTGATCGGATCTGGTCCCCTGTCCAGAACATCGCCCAGAATATACAGAGTGTCCGTATCCTTCAGCTTGATCTTATTCAAAAGCTCGGTGAATTTGTTATACATTCCATGGATATCTGAAATTACATATGTAGCCACTTAAACCGCCTCCCCAATATTTATAATATTAATCCCACCATATATGAAGCTCGCCTTTTTCTCTTATTATTTTTTGCATTTCTTCATATCCGCCACTACAAGCCGCATCTGCCTGAATATCCTCACATTCTTTGATCAAATCCTCTATTTCTATATCAGATAGCTTTCGGTTCAATACAAAATCAACGCTGTTATATGATAATCCAACTATCTCCGTGCCAAATCGCTCTTCCCATTCCTTAGCTCTATTATACATCTCTGCTGCTGTCGGCGTAGAGTTCCATCCTCCCCAATAATTTCCAAGTACTGCAAATACTTCATAAGTGTGATCAATATTTTTAAAATCAACAACTACTCCCGGATTAGGGTTACTGATATCAACAACCCTGTTATCACAATAAAATTCGTTCTTGTCTGTCTGGTGTATATACTTTTTAAAGAACTGGAACATACAAGGTTCATCACTCGCTTCAATATTTATCTTTTTTCCCATATGTATTTCCTCATTTATTATTAACCTCTTGACTGCCCAATTCATGCATAGAATCTCTCACCTGTTTCCAAACATATGCAGGCCAGCCTCCCATTTGGCAAGCCACATCCGCAATCCAGCATGTACACATTCTCCAAATCATTCACCCAGATTGAATGATTTCCGTCAAGGTACCTGCCATGTGGATTGTTATACTGGTAGCTTGAATCTGTATGACCTGTCTTACAGTTATACTGCGTCAATATCTGTCCTCGCTGTATTTGACAAAACAATTACCATTTGCTTGTTCATGTAAGAATCACACTTTCTTTTTTCTAACATTTTTATAATATTTTTATCACTTTCATCTGAATTATCCTCCATGCCTATGCCATATAAAAACATGTCATCATAATTACTAGGGATATCTTTTCGATATTCATATACTTTGTATGACCAGTCTTCTCTGTTAACGACAGCAAAATTCCTACCTATCTGTAAGTACGGTTTAATATCTTTGAACAAAAGAACATCTTCTGCTTTTCTTTCTATATTGCGCGGAGCTTCATGAAGAACAATCTCAATCGCAGGTTCTATAGTATCATCTTTTGTTGAAGTGATTACGCCGTCCAAATCCTTTGGAGCAGCGTACACATCCATACTAAATTCTACATCGATCATTCCAACTCCATAAACATATAGATTCTTATACTTTTCAGCCGGAACATCTGAAATCATCAGATAATTGTGGTAATACCCATCCTCAAAACAAATTGACAACCTAACGTTTCTTGCTAAGTATTGCCTAAGCTCATTAAATTGAATTGCCATAGTGTATCATCTCACTTCCTTTTATAACTCTTTTTCCATAGCACATGAACGGTATCAGGTACACATGAATATACTTATACATGTTCTGTTCATCTGCACCTGACACCTTGCGTGTCTGACACATAAGTGTGATCAATTTTATTATTAAGCTCTTGACTGCCCAATTCATGCATAGAATCTCTCACCTGTTTCCAAACATATGCAGGCCAGCCTCCCATTTGGCAAGCCACATCCGCAATCCAGCATGTACACATTTTCCAAATCATTCGTCCAAATTGAATGTTGTCCATCAAGATATCTACCATGTGAATTGTTATACTGATAGCTTGAATCTGTATGGCCTACAAGTGATACATACCCTTTCACGCCCTGGCGCCAATACTCTTCCATGTCATAAAGACCTTCCAGATACAACGTATCATCCTGTTCTACAAGTGCTGGATCAAATGTCATGGCATGCGCAAGAAGATATTTCTTTGATCCAATATTGATCTCTATCTGCAGGGGCAGCCCCTTTATCAAATCAGCCAAGTCCAGCATGTCCACTGGAGCAAGTCTATCCTTCATCAGATCAAACGAGTTGTATTGATATGGTGGTATATTGCATCTCTTCTTTCCACCATAGTAAGAATAAATATACTCCGCGAGCATGTGATCGTGATTGCCTCGAACCCACTTCACGTTTACATTCATGCTTAGCCGCAAAATGCTAAAGTAAACGCCAACCGGATCTGAATTCTCCCCTCCGCGATCAAAGACATCCCCAAGCAGGACGATTTCATCCTGTCTTGAGGGGGCTATCTGGTCTATTATACTATTAAACTCTTTTATCGAATTGTGTATATCAGCAATAATATAATGATACATGTATATGCCCCCTACCACTATAATAATCTTCCAGCAATCTTTCCTTCATATCATCATACCAGGCTCTCAATGTAGATTGGGGATAGTATAGTTCGTCTCTGCCATTTTTATCTATCTCTATAATGTTTCCAGTCTTTACACCCATGTGAAAGATGTCCTTTTCTTCAGCGTCACCAGAATACTCGATTATTAAACAGGCATCAGCATCTTTGGCAAATCTTCATTTGTTCCCATAATTATTTTCTCATTTATTCTTTATCTCTAATCTATTTTTACGTAGTTCTTCGTTGGTCATAGGTCTGTGATGTGATTGTACAAATGCCACTACCCTCTTTATTTCTTTCACCATTTTGATTTCCTGTTCTGAATATTCATCATATTCCGTCACGATATCTACATGTTCCGGATCTTGCAAAACCATAGCTAACACGCTATCGAATCCATGGACGTGATCCATCTCGCCATTATACATCAAATGATATATTAACCCCATTCCAGAGAACTCCGTTGCAATATAATTTACATCTCCACTTTCAAAACCATATCCCATCTGCACACACCATTTACCAGTAGCCTCATCTTGAACCGGGATATAATTGCCAAGATATCTTTGCTCTAATAAATCATCAGAACCACCCGCATATTCAGGCTTACTATTATCGGTTTCACCCATAGCATCCTTTTTGCTATATAAATTCGTAAGATAATTGAGATATGCCCTTCTTTCATCTTTTTCATTTAAAGTTATACGCTCAATGTATATTGGATTAATGTGCTCGTGTTCAAACTCTCCCTGATAAGCTGCTCCGTCAAACTTAATATCTACACAAACCTGAACATCTGAATAATCCCCTTTAACATTTTTATAGAACTCATATTCTTTATCAGAATAATTGAGAATTATTCCTACTTTTTCACAAAACTCAGTTGTATTCCAGTCACCATAGAGGCATCTTACAATATCCCCATGTCGAAAGTCATGTGGAATAAATACAAAGTCAAAAAAAGATTCATTATAAGATAAATTCTCTAATGCCTTTGATATTCTATCTTTTAACGCGTCATCAGATATTTGGTGCATAAAATTATTTAGCCATTTTACTTTTTCTTCATATGAAATCATAATATGGTTTGCAACAATCGTTGCCTTCTCCAAATCCGTGAATTCATAATGAATGCTATGCAGGTAAGCTCTTGTATCCTTTGACGGTATAAATTCATCGATAAAATCTTTCCCCATTCTCTTATTCTCCTTTCGCACGTACAATATAAAAGTTCCTCCCTCTATTACTTGTGTGTCCAATTACAGCCAGCAGTATCCCATTATTTCTAGAAAAAGTCTCCCAGCCTTAATGTAATCTTCCTCGACTTCATGCTCCTTTTCTTCAGACCAATCATAATCCTCTAAATATTCTCTGATAGATGGATTTAACCTGCAAAGCATTTTCCCTTTAAACGGATGTCTGGTTACATAGTCAAAATGTGTATCCAAATAGTACTTATACCGCAAATATTCACCGGTCTTTTGTATGATCCAATCTATAGCTTCCCCGATAGAAAATTCATTTCCCTCAAATATAACAGTATGCAATTCTTCATCATGAATACTATTCTCTCTGTACATGCGCATATGTGAATAGAGCCACTCAGCAAAAGATGCATCTATGTTAAAAATATCTCGATAATCAAATCCATATTTATATCGTTGATACATTCTATATCTTCTTTTCTCTGTAACAAAATTTCCAGAATATATCGCTCTTGAAATGCCTAATTCAGAAAGATATAAATTTTTTCTCACTTATCTAACGCTTCCTTTCATCTTTTTTCTCTCTTTAGTCTACATAAAAAGCCTTTACACATATATCAACTATTAAATCTGTCAATCACTCCATACCGAATTTCTCCCGAACAAGCTGCATTGCGGTCTCAACGTCTATCTTGCCCAGCACCAAAAGAAATATAGGAGCGCTAAGCTCATTCAATATCTGTGGCATCGACACCGTAACCGCATCCATGACCTCCAGTGGCGCCATATCGTATATATTATTATCGACCATCGCTGTCGCAGTTATATCATAGCTGTCATCCTCAGTAACATAAATACGTGGACATATCAGGCAATTTGCACTATATAATGTTCCATCTGCTCCATCGTGGCTCTGAGGCCAGACTCTGGCATTGATAAAGTTCATAAGTCTGTAGAGGGCATCCTTATTAGTTGATTCCTCCACCCAGGAAGCTGCGTTCTGAGTATAGAACACCCTTGCCTCAATGCATGAATCATAAAAAGACAGCTCCGCCTCTAGCCTTTTGTCCGGACAATCATAGCAATGTGGCAGTGCCACTACTATACCCGTACTGCCATTATCTGTATCTAAGCACTCATGAAATTCCAGCGTGTGCTGTTTAAGATAATCCACACACATCTTCTTCGCCTTTAATTTATTCATCATCAAATTATCAAATTCCTCCTTTTCAAATGTATCACTCAATGCTTATTCTAGCTTACAGCAATTTTATGTATTTGTATGTACGCATTTTTTAACACATTTTCATCATTTTTCTCATTATTAATGTATCATATTTGTGTCACTAGTGATATAATCTATAAAAAGCTAATTTAAATGCATCGATATTACGCCAATAATATGCAAAATCAACGGAGAAAATTATATGGGAAAGCACAGTCTGAGTGACACACATACCAACAATTTTATTGAGTTTAAGAATCGTTTAAGTAAAGCAAGAAAGGGTATAGGTATGACGCAAGCGAAGGTATGTGAATCCATAAACCTCAGCAATCGTTCCACCCTGTCCAATTTTGAAAGTAAAAAGATGGAAAGGCTCCCTTCACTTGATGAATTTGTGGATCTATGTGATCTATACAATGTGGATCCCAACTACCTGCTCGGATTTGATGAGGTAAGAAATTTTACAGTAAAGACCTGTTGCGACGAACTAAAGCTTGATGAGAATGCTGTTATAACTATCATGAAGAACAAGATGGCTCCCATCCTGGTAAACGAGCTTTTTTCTGGTGATTCCTATGCAGAGATAGAACAATATGTAACATGGCTGAATTATTACAACAAACTGAGGGATGTGATCACGACAGCTTTCACCAGCTCTTTTATATCCAGACTGGAGCTGCTTTTCAGCAGATATTACACCTCCACTTTTCCACTGGACTACTCAGAAAATACATTTATCCGTTTTTTGAAATCAGAGGAAATATTTAAGAAATACAAGGATATATACGAATTTATGGACAAATGTTTTCTCACAGAAGCAAGAAATAATCTCACCTTTTCCTATCCAGACTTTGATAATCTGAATGAATCCGAACAACACGATGCAGTACTTTCTATCATTGCATTGCACTCATATGCCTATCTCATGAGCAGGGTTCATTTCGAAGATGTAGAAAAAAGGCTTATGGAGCAACTGACAGGCGTGATCCGCAGAGTCTCGCACGAATACCCTTTCAGGACGGTCTAAGTTTTTTCTTATGTTTGTTGCTTTTCAATCCTTAACTGCTTCCAGAAAAAGCATAGCCTCAATCGCCGGTGTCTTTGATGCATATTCGGCATTTTCTATGCCATTGGTAAGCAACAGCCGTTCCCAAAGCTTAGGATAATTGGAGAAATCAAATGTGTTGTCATCCAGTATCACATATTCATCTATCTCAGGATGTTCCGCCAGATAGCTTTGGATGCCCTCACCTCTGCCAACCCAGACATCGGTTGTCTTTCCAGACAGGCTTAGTCCAAATTTGGCCAGCATAGATACAAGATATGAGAAGTCATCCCCGTCTTCTCTCATAAGCTTCCAATCAGAAGTCAGAACGATTGCTGCATCGCCAAACTGTTTTAATGCCTTTTTCAGCAGCCTCACTCTGGACTCATCGATCCCTGTTCTGCCACTGGGCGCCCCCACAACTGTCGTCCGGGTATTCAATACACCATCTATGTCCAGAAACAATGCAAAACTCATATGGCTTCTCCTTTCTTGTGAATGCCAGCACATATATAATGCGCTGGCATTCACCATTTATAAATCTCTCTTATCAAGATCAACTTATATCATATACACTTCTAAGCCTCAGCTTATCCACGCTTCCACTTATAACCTTTACAGTCTTTGAATCTGCATTCAGGTCAAAATAATTGATGAACAGTCATAAACTGATCCGTCCGCGTACACCTCGCCACAATAGCAAGGTAGAACGCAGACATAGAAAAGATCAGGAACGCTTTTATAATCAGGTAAAGCTTATAGGTTAAAAATCGTAGCAATCAAAAACTTCTCCTTTTTCCTCTTCTGTATACCCGCATAAAGCTTCGTCATACAGGTACTCCAACTCCAGAGCCTCCTCTTCCAATTCTGATTCGTCAAGGGCCTCATTTTCGTCAATATATTTTTTGCTTTCTTCATTAAACTTCGTTATGAACCCCCTCAACAGCACCGCAGGGATTTTCCTCTCTGCTCTACATACCCGCTTGAAGTTCCAGTATTCCTTTTCGTTTACTTTAAAAGTAATTGTGATATTTCCGTTGTTCTCCATACTTATCCTCCTTGATATAACTAGTTTTTTGTATTATACTGAGTTTGTAATATGATCACAACAAACTATATTGTAAGCATACCACATATTTATGTCCTGTCAATAGTCTGTGATATTTTTTCACATTTTCTTTCGAAAGGAGTTTTACACTACAATGAGATTTTCAACCAAATACACCTTAGCTTTACAGATCCTCACCATTTGCTATTTATACAAAGATGAAAAAATAACAAGCAACTTTATCGCTGCCCACACAGGAGCTGATGCATCTATTATCAGATATACCATGCTGGACCTAAAGAAAAAGGACTTGATCGTTTCTAAGCCCGGTCCAGGTGGGACGAACTTAAACTGTGATCTGTCCAAGCTCACCCTTTATGATGTTTATGAACTGGTAGCAGAGCCTTCTGACAATTTACTGAAATTTTACGATTTTCCTGATACTGCAACTACCATCGATAAACAAATTAAAGAATCCGCAGATGTAATATTTGAAAACATCAAGCACCAAATATTTAATACAATGAAAGAAACCTATGTATCCGATATCTACAAAGATATAAATCTCGATTGATGATCATACCACAGAGATAATAATTAGGAATTCGATCATTATCTCATTTCTATTAAACTACCAGTTGATTGACCAATCCGGGCAAAAGGATGGATAATTAGTATACTATAAAATATAGAGAAGTGAGGTGGCCTCTGGTATGGATAGTTCAATGCTCGAGCAGGAGATAAATGTATATTCAGATAAATATGATATAAAGGGCGTCATAAAGGACTACGGCATGGTGATCAAGCTGGTATTTTCATATAACGGACGCAGGATAGTGATGGGAATGTCCAGACCATTTCCAGGAAGCAGCTATGAGCTTCTGGGACGGCAGATCATCGATTCCTATGTGGACAATTTGGTAAATGATAACGAAAAGCTCATGCTTCACTACTGGTATGTTGAGTCATTTGTATCAGAAGGCGAACGATACCAGATTGGACACGGCGTCGTAACCGGACATCAAAGACTCACAGATGGCACATGGATCCATACTTCGGTTGTAAATGATATACATGTAGATACCGAGGCCGAGGAGCTTGTTGTCACAACTATGAACAGCGTGTATCACTGTCCTCTTGCGTACTGCGACTGGGAACATCAGAATGAGTACTCAGATGTTATTCCAGACTATGAAGTCCTGAAGATGAAATATAAAGGAATGGACACGCTGCTCAGACCTGTTATAGAACCGGGAAAAGTTCTTCTTGTACTTGCCAATTTCTGTGAGTATTACTTTCATTCACTGTATTATGTGCCAGAAGATTCTGAAGCCAACACTCCCTGCGAATATTCGGCATACCCGCACGTCGGAACATTTCAGGACAGCTTTCTGATAAGTGCATACAATAAAGGGCTGGAATGCAATGAGCTTGTTGACGTGAGATATTTCCCGCATTATCAGAATATCGAGTTCTACTCCGAATATACAGACGAAAAGCCATTATATGTAGAAAATATCGGCTACAGCGTGATCTATGTACAGTCAAGTGCCGGAACGATCAAGCTTGCCCCTGGTGAACGCAAGGAAGTTATACCTGAGAATGCCGAGAAAGAGCCACCTGTTCTTCCGGATGGCGATCTGTATCCTGCGGGGGTATACTAATTTATCTCTCATCTTCGAAACTATGAAAATTGAGAATGCCAGCGCATTTTAAGCGCTGGCATTTACTATCTGTAACTCTATCCTATCAAGGTCAATTTATATCATATACACTTCTAAGTCTCAGCTTATCCACGCTTCCACTTATAACCTTTACAGTCTTTGAATCTGCATTCAGGTCAAAATAATTATCCGACAGGATAAGATCCTCATTCTGGTTCAGGATCTCCACACTCTTCGCATAAGCATCCGCACTGACTGTGATATAGTCGCCATCTACTGTCGCCTGCAAATGAGGCTCCTCGTAGCAGAAATACTTCGGATATGAAAATATGACAGTCCCCTCTGATATTACCTGTCCTTTCATGCTTGCCTGATAGCTCACATACTGGTGGTAAATGTCGATACCAGGGAGTTCAACCTTGTCAAGCCATACGCTCGTCAGCGCTGGCGCAGTGATCTCCTCCTCGTGGGATTCAAGAACACGCGCTGACGCGTCCCTCAACTGCCAGGACACAAGTATTTTCTCTGTGTTCATGGTTTCATTTGCCACGCAGAGGCGTATGGACTTCGGGAATTCAAATGGAAGTCTCACCAGCTCCTGTCCGCTTCCAAGCATGCCCTCCTCTTCACAGGAGATCATGATCGGAGCAAAGAAACGTCTTGCATAGTAGTGAAGTGCCTTTAAGCGCTGGCAGTAATCCACACTGGACCAGGATGCAACCGGCCAGCAGTCGTTGAACTGCCAGTACACTGCTCCCATGCACCTGTCATCATTTCTGTTTCTTCGAAAATGCTCGACGCCATACCTGATAGCATCCGCCTGCAGAAGCTGCGATGCGTAGATAACCGTCTCGAAATCAGATGGATATCTATACGTCTGCTGCATATAATTCATTATCTTTCCATTTGCCGATCCATTTCTCTGATGCCTCTCCATAATGTATGAAAAGATATTCATATCACGCTCATCATTCGTAAATGTCTCAACAGTCTTCTTTGAAGGAAATGACTGGAAACCGAATTCGGAAAGATATCTGAAGTAAAACTTTCTGTACTCAGAAAATGGCTTATCACCATGCCACACAGCCCAATAATGCACATCACCACGGTTCTCGTCTCTCGGATCATCAAATGAACCACCTGAGGACGGGCTCGCTGGCCAATAAAATACCTGTGGAGCATACTGCTTCATGATCTTAGGGAGAATTCGCTCGTACATAATAATATAGTCCCGCACCTCGCTGTCCTTGCTCACCCATTTTCTCTCCTTAACAAACTGCTCCATCTCATTATTGCCACACATAAGCCCGAGTGACGCATGATGGCGGATCCTCTTTAAGTTGTCAATAAATTCCGCGGTGATATTTGCCTCAAATTCTGGTGTGAGATCGTAGACAGCACACGCAAACATGAAATCCTGCCACACCACAAATCCCATCTCATCGCACATATCATAGAACCAGTCGTCAGGATAATATCCACCGCCCCACACACGTATAGAATTGAAGTTCGCAAATACCGCCTTCTCAAGCAGAGCTCTTGTGGTCTCAGGTGTCACACGTCCAAGGAGATGGTCCTCCGGAATGTAATCCGCACCCATGGCAAATATATTTACACCGTTTACGCAGGTGGCAAATCTCTCACCCCATTTATCCTTTGTACGATCCATGGTTATTGTCCGCAGGCCAATCTTTCTCGTCCAGTTGTCAACCACCGTACCATCATCTTTCACAAGGTCAACAGATACAGTGTAAAGGTTCTGCTCTCCATACCCGCGCGGCCACCAGAGCTGTGGGTTGTCTATATGTATATTCTTCGTGATATCTTCATTTAATATTCTATTTATAATTTCGTTTCCAGCCGGATCTACTACTCTAACTTTTACACTCAGTTGTCCCGTCTCTGATTCAGAACCAATATACTTCCGGACAAATTCTATCTCCGGCTTTATATCAAGTTCCACTGAGTCCTGACCATGATGCTGCAGGATTTCTACAGAATCTATCCGTGCGGTATCGATGCCAAGCAAGCTGACCGGCCGCCATATTCCTGCATCTGGAAGATGTGCGCCCCAGTCCCAGCCAAACATGCAGTGAGCTTTTCTGATATGTACAAATCCGTTCATGGCATCCTCGGTTCCCCGTGTTGGAGCCTTCGCAAATGCATCTGCGATGAACTTTGTCGGCGAATAAAAATATACACTTAATATATTATCCGACTGCTTCAGGATATCCTTTACCGAATACTCCCATGTCCTGTGCATATTGTCGGCGTGTCCAAGCTTCACACCATTTAGCGTGATATCCGCAATGGTGTCCAGCCCTTCAAACCGAAGGATAACCTCATCCGATCCCAGCAGCTCATCATCACACGAAAAGCTAGTGCGGTACTCATAATCGTAATCCATCAGCTTCAGTGCTTCTATCTCATTGTCCTTCCAGAATGGATCTTCCATCTTACCCGCCTGCAGCAGGTCCCCATACACCGATCCCGGCACTGTCGCCGTTATCCAATCGTCATCGCCTACGCGATGCATTTCCCAACTGTTGTTTACATCAATTTTTTTCATTTTTTCTCCATAGGGACGTTCCTACTACAGCATTTTCTCTGTCCACTCTTTCTCTTTAAATCCAGTCAGCACGAAATCTTCAGCAACGACAAGCGGTCTCTTCACCAACATGCCATTTGTCGCAAGAAGCTGCAACTGCTCATCCTCGCTCATGTCCGGAAGCTTGTCCTTCAGTTTCATCTCCTTATACAGCATGCCGCTCGTATTAAAAAATCTTTTGAGTGGCAGTCCGCTCTTCTCATACCATTTCTTCAGTTCCTCATATGTTGGATTGTCGTCCACAATGTGGCGCTCCATGTATTCGATCTTATTCTCGTCCAGCCATTTCTTTGCCTTCTGGCAGGTTGAACACTTTGGGTAACATATAAATTCCATCGTCTTTTCCCCTTTTCTATTTGGTTTATTGCTGCAAGCCTCTATTTCATCATATCAAGTTGCTTAATAATTTTCTTCCCAATATTTCTGACAAATGTCACACATCCCCATATCATTTACTCTAAGTGGAAAAAAATACTTCTTTATGTTTCTTGAAAATACAGTGTTATATTCTCCATTGCCATCTCTCGAAATAATCTTTTCTGGCATATCAGGGTTATAGCCCATTGTGCCACAGCAACTGCAGGTATTCATCCATTTTGTCATCTTGGGGTATTGTTTCAGGTAGTTTAGGACTTCGGTTTTTCTGTCCATGGAGTCTCCTTATCTTCTTTATCCTTTTTAGGCAATGCTGGATGCTGCATTGGCTATATTACAGCCTCATTTTCTTTATGCTCATTTACAGAAAGATTTTCCATCAAATCTTCACCAATTTTATAGACGGATAACTTATCGATTGCCATTTGAACCTGAAACTCATTTAGTTCGATCTCAACATCGTGAATGTTTCCGCTTTGGGGCAGTCTGACATGAATAACTGCAAAATGCTGATACTCCTCAGTATTATAAATTCCATCCTCATACTTCTTAAGGCGTACTATTTTTCTTGATATTCCTTCCACCAATCGATAATCTATTGCATATATTTTTTTCTCTGTGAATCCATGTAAATGTGTAGTTCCAAATGCTAATGCATTTGTTTTATAGAAAAGCATCTGACTTTTTAAATATGACGCTTCAATCTCCTCATAATCAATATCGCCCTTCAACCACTTCCGTACCGGCATTCCTATATACAGTGAAAACTCTAGCCAAAACAAGAATCCGAATAGACAAAATCCTATGATAGCCATATAATAACGCCCTAAAGGAATAAGACACAAGGTACAAAACATTAGGAACAATGGCAATATCATTTTGACAAGATATTCCCGTCTTTGAAATCTTTTTAATAAATCCAGTTTCATGCTTTGATATTTAGGTTTCTCAAAAGGATGCTCATTGAGATAGGCTACATATTTCTCATGCCACTCAGGGCTTTCAAAATAACTGCCATTCATATATTGTGCTTTTGTATCATGAGCTTTCATATCTGCTTTGCTCTCTTTACAATACGCATAGATTAAATATACAATGAGCATAGGGCAAACAATACATGCCGCACATTTTCCAGCCACATCCCCTCTGACAAAAAACAGAAATAGTCCCAGAAGAACTGTAAAAACAATATACACAACCAATGCTTTCCTGGTAATAGCGAATGGAAATTTGTCATTTTTTCTCATATATTCCTATTTTCTCCAACTACGAACTCATTTCACAACAATGGGTACAACTATTTGCGGACACATTATCCATAAGAACCACCTAAATACCGCATAAACTCAAGGTTTCTTGCTTAGCAAACAGACGGTCTTCACATGAAAAGACAGCACTCTATGAATTACCGATTTGTGTCTGGAAGTTACTCATCCGAACCCATCCACATCATCACTGGTTTCATGCTACTTCTTCGCATTCTCTTCCAATTCCAACATGTACTTATCAAAATCAGACATGAACAGCCTATCCTGAATAACACGATATTTTTCAAATTCAGTTTCAGCTTTTGCCTTGGCAATCTCAGCAGTGATTTTGCCTGCATCCTGAAGAATCTCTCTGTCATCTGCCATCAGAAATAGATCCAGCCGCTTTGACCAGTCCTCCATTGTCATCGGAATATGACGTTCCGCCCGATCTTCTGCCAAATCCAGATAAGCAGATACAATACGCTCTAACGAACGCATTTCCTTCTCTGAAAGATAATTCTTCGCAACACTCACATCACTTTTTACAATCTTACCTTCCGGTGCTGCTGCCCAAGTGGTTAATCCCATTTGTGGCTTATTTGCATCGGCTCGCTCGTAAATCAGCTCTGCTGCCGTATGACCATGGACTGCATAATGCATCTTGTTTTGGACCTTTGCAAAGAACTGCTTTGTTGTTTTCGCTGTTCGATCATAATCCAGAGCTGTAGCATAGATGTCCGTTATCTTCTGATAAAATCTACGCTCAGACAAACGAATCTCACGAATCTGTTCAAGCAAACGGTCGAAGTATTCTACTGTAAGCACAGAGCCACCATTTTTCAGACGTTCGTCATCCATGACCCAGCCTTTGATGGTGTAGTCCTTCACTATGCCATTGGCCCACTTACGAAACTGCACTGCTCGTTCATTATTCACCTTGAATCCAACAGCAATAATCATTTGAAGATTATAATGTTTCGTATTACGAGTCACCTGACGTGATCCTTCGGTTTGAACTATCCGGAAATTCCGGATAGTTGAATCTTCCTCAAGTTCTGAGTCAAAATAAATCTTCTTAATATGCTCATTAATTGTACGAACATCCACATCATATAATGTGGCCATCATCTTCTGTGTCAGCCATATATTCTCATCCTCATAGCGCATTTCAAAACTGTCCTGCTGGTCGCCAACAGAGGCAACATAGGTTAGGTATTCTGCTGCACTGGAACGGATAGTAATTTCGTCTTTTTTCTTTTTCAAATAAGAGGTCTCCTTTTGCAAATACTTATTTATTTCTCCAATATTTCTGACAAATGGCGCACATCCCCATGTCATTTACTCTCAGTGGAGAAAAATACTTCTTTATGTTTCTTGAAAATACAGTATTATATTCCCCATTGCCATCTCTCGAAGTAATCTTGTCTGGCATATCCGGGTTATAACCCATTGAGCCACAGCAAATGCATATATTCATCCATTTCGCCATCTTGGGGCATTGTTTCAGGTAGTTTAGGGCTTCGTTTTTTCTGTCCACTTGGTCTCCTTAGTGATCTTTCTTCTTATTCTCATCAACTATAATCCAACGTCCGCTTTCCTTCTATTGCTCCATACCTCGTGGTTGTTGCAATTTTTGCAACAACCACTTTTTCATCTAATTCACCATTGCGTACTGCATGGTAGTGTCAATTTGGGAATGACCAAGTATTTTCTGCAAGTTCAAAGTATCAGGCACACATTAACACGATGCTAGATGTACCTGCCCCCTTGTGACTTCATCTTTAAAGACATCTTATTATGGTACATGAGGAAACAATTCTAGGATGGTTCATCCATCATAATTGTGTCAACAATGTTTGCACTTACCGCATTTTTACAACAATACACTTTTTCTCAAGTCCGGCTAAAAATAGATATGTTTCCATACAAGAAAACCGAGCTTTCCGCAAGGCTTCTCTGATGATGCTAACCTCGCAAAAAGCCCGGAAATACGCCACTTTTCAGCCTTTATTTATCTTTCCTTGACAGCAAACAGACCGTCTCCACATGGCACGATACGTCCAGATTGATGTCAGTTTTCGGGAACCGGTCCAGACTAATGTAGACTGTAGCAAAATATCTCCGTTTGTTTGCGGAAACATATCAACAAATTCTGTAGCAAAAAAGTATTGATACAATTCGCTATCCATATCACAGTCTGAACCTCGCCCGTCTACGGAAAAAGTTCAACTTTTTATTCGTTTCTACTATTATAGTGATTCCAACATAAAAGTTAAATTTAACAGAGAACCGCCATCGTCTCCACCTTGTCTGTTCTTCGTACATAGAACAGGTCAACAGCTATTTTTCGCCACGACTGATGCCCCAACTCCCATGCACTCGATCTTGGCAAGTTGAAATTTTAATGGCGATGCTACTACTTCTTCGCATTCTCTTCCAATTCCAGCATGTATTTATCAAAGTCAGACATAAACAGTCTGTCCTGAATAACACGGTACTTTTCAAATTCAGTCTCGGCTTTAGCCTTGGCGATCTCTGCCGTAATTTTTCCTGCATCCTGAAGAACCTCTCTGTCATCAGCCATCAGGAATAGATCCAGTCGCTCTGACCAATCCTCCATCGTCATTGGAATCTGACGTTCTGCACGGTCCTCTGCTAAATCCAGATAAGCAGATACAATACGCTCCAGTGAACGCATTTCCTGCTCACTCAAATAATTCTTCGCAACGCTCACATCACTTTTTACTATCTTACCTTCCGGTGCTGCTGCCCACGTGGTCAGCCCCATATGTGGCTTATCAGCATCTGCTCGCTCGTAAATCAACTCTGATGCCGTATGACCGTGAACTGCATAATGCATCTTGTTCTGCACTTTTGCAAAGAACTGCTTTGTCGTTTTTGCTGTGCGGTCATAATCAAGAGCTGTTGCATAAATGTCCGTTATCTTTTGATAGAATCTACGCTCAGAAAGACGGATTTCACGAATCTGCTCAAGTAAACGGTCAAAGTATTCTACCGTAAGTACGGATCCACCATTTTTCAGACGCTCATCGTCCATGACCCATCCTTTGATGGTGTAGTCCTTCACGATGCCATTGGACCACTTGCGAAACTGCACCGCTCGCTCATTATTTACCTTGAATCCAACAGCAATAATCATTTGAAGATTATAATGCTTTGTATCACGAGTCACCTGACGTGAACCTTCGGTTTGAACTATCCGGAAATTCCGGATAGTTGAATCTTCCTCAAGCTCTGAGTCGGAATAAATATTTTTAATATGCTCATTGATTGTACGAACATCCACGCCATACAATGTGGCCATCATTTTCTGTGTCAGCCATATATTTTCATCCTCATAGCGCATCTCTATGCTGTCCTGCTGATCACCGACAGAGGCAACATAGGTTAAGTATTCTGCTGCACTGGAACGGATGGTTATTTCGTCTTTTTTCTTTTTCAAATAGGAGGCCTCCTTTATAAACTGAAATGCAATTTTGCTATTGTATCTAGCTGCTCTGCTATTTCTGTAAATGGTAAATTCAAATCCAGAGTCCTGACTGTGATCTGGTTACCACTCATCTGATATACATTATTCGGATATATTTCTTCATCAGTCTTCGCATACAAAAGCATTCCCGAAACCGTATGGTCCTTCTCTCTCAATTCGTATTCCTTATTCTTCACATAAGTAAAAATCTGATAAAGGTTAGCCGAGTGAAGTGTATGCTTGTTAAACTGTACCTGCATACTATGCTCATAGTACTTTGCATCAATGATAAGAACTCTATCATCACGCTGGAGCATAATATCACTTTGCATCACCGGCAGCATAGAATTCTCGTCGTTGTCCAATTGCCACGGAATCTGTGATGCATTTGCGGTAATCTGATTTTTAAACTCTCTCCTGTAGTATTCCAGAATGAACTTTTCATACAATCGACACATACGCTGCTCATCCAGAAAATCCATCAGTTTGGTGCTTCCATCTGATTGAGTCTGCAACAGACCCTTTACTACCAAATAACATATCGAGATCAGCATACGATAGGTCTGATTGTTTCGATTATACTGAACATTCCAATTTACCGTATACAAATCAATAAAATCCACCTCACTGAAATACAGCATTAACTTTCTAAGATTTTTCTTTCGCTGTTTCGATATATTCGAGCGCAGGAGGATCTCAACTGTAGATTTGATGATCCGATTCATGATACTGTTAACCGAAAACTCATCATATGTACAGATTAGCTGTTTCCGTAGCATTGACTGTGTCTTGATGGACTCTGCAATATCAATCTTTCCTCGCAGTGAAGAGAGCGCCTCTGTCTGCGGAATATATTCTTTACCCAGTCCTCGCTTTAGCTGAATCGCGATACCTTTTTCTAAGATAGCCGCCATCAGCTCAGCAGTATTATTAAATTGTTCTGTGGCTATATTCTTATAACCTTGCTCATTCAATATCTGAAATGCATAGGACAGCATATAATAGATGTTTTGAATTGGTATCACTTAATCGTACTCCTTAGATTTTCGCTCCAATCTTTCACCTTCATAGGTTCATCAAACCAATATTCTTTCAACAAAGGTATCAACTCATATTCCACAACACCATAAAGCCAACTATCGTCAATTGCATCAGGTTGTAAATTGCAGAAGTAGCTGTGACCAATGCAGAACCCTTCGCCCAGAGATTCGTCGACAGAAATCTCTCTATTTAAACTCTCGACGCAACTGATCAGTTTGTTGAACTTCTCATTATCTAATGCCATACGATACTCACGGAACCCCGAAGTCTCAAACCCTGGCTTGATATCAAAGAAAGCAAACCTTCTACGAAGTGCATAATCCAGCATAGCAAGGCTTCTGTCTGCAGTATTCATCATGCCAATAATATAGACATTCTTCGGAACTGCAAACTTTTCATCCGAATACAGAAGCTGCAGCGCATTTCCTCGTTTATCATTTTCAATCAGCATAAACAGTTCACCGAAGATCTTACTCAGATTTCCACGATTGATTTCATCTATAATAAAGAAATATTCGTTATCACTGTCTATCTCAGCCTTCTTACAGAAATTATAGAATGCACCTTTCTTCAGTTCAAATCCTGTAGCAGATGGACGAAAACCCATAATAAAATCTTCATAGGAATAACTCTGATGGAACTGCACCATCATCACACGCTCTACATCTTTTACACCCATCATGGAATATGCCAAGCGCTTAGCAGCATAAGTTTTTCCCACCCCTGGAGCGCCCTGCAAAATAATGTTTTTCTTGTTTCTAAGCAAGCCAACTAATCTAGAATAGTCTTCTTCAGACATATAGACATCATCTAGGAAATTCTCCACAGTGTACTCTGGATAGGTAACTTCCTGCTCGTCGTCAACTATATCATCGTCTTCAAATAAGTCTTTAATTTCCTGCACAAAATCACTATATGGAGTAATATCAGTCAAAGTTTTCTGCGGTGCCTGATGGTTAATTGTCCAATTACCCTTATTGGTCCAGTTAACTTTTCTGACATTTGAATACTCATCTGCACGATCAGCATCGTATTCGTAGTCAGACTCAACGATTCCTTTACCAAGAATGCCATTGTTGCCTTTCTTCACAAATACAACATCACCAACCCTTATATCATGGACGAACTGCCATGTAGCATGAGCTGAATTCTTATAAGAGCTACTATCGCCATATTCCTGCTTCATCTGCTGTTTCATTTCATCTTTAGAGCTGAATACTCCAAGATCTCCAATTTCTCCCCAGCCCAACAGCATATAGCCATTTTTATAGCACTCTTCCCATTTATCAGCACCTTGCCCCGGGGCATAGAGCCAATAACGAACGGTATCGATATCGTTGTCTGCAAGAGCATCGCTATCATTCGTTTTATTGCTCTTTGCATCAGAGACGCCTTTTTTGAAAATATCTGATGCCATCTCCGCTGTTAATTCCACTGTCTTTCCTGCCTCAGTAAGTGTCCACACGCCTCTTACGCTCTTATCGATATAGCCCGCTCCGACGAGATAATTTCTTGCAAAAGCAACTTCATTTTCAAATTTGTTAACTTGTGTTTTGCCTCTGGTTTCATTTATTACCTCGTCCGACAAGTGCTCGTTTTCTATGATTTTCTTTCTTGCCTCTGCTGGTGTCGCAGATCCTCCCAGATCACGCAGCGCCTGTAATAATGGCATAAACCATTTGAGAAATTCTGCTTTGGAAGTCTTTTTGCCTTTTTCAACAGACTTCTCTTGATTTACTTTCTCAGAGACAATCCATGCCGTATAGGATAAATCCGGGAAGCTCTTGTATTCATATTGACCCGCATCCAGAACTTTTTTACACAGATCCCTTATTTCAAGATAATCTGCTGCATATGGAACTTTCTTCAACTTCTTCTCAGCGGCCACAACAAATTCACCCGGCATATTCTGAGCATTAGCTATAAACCAGCGATTTCTGGAATCCAGGTTAATAAATGAATAAGGACGAATCCAATACAGACCCATCGTAATATTCCAGCGAATGCAAAGCTGATCATGTACCATATCATAAACGTCAGAAAATTTCCGGCGGTTATCTGCTGTGTCATTATCGGCAAGTACAAGAGCAGTTTCAAACAAGCTCCACAAATTATCAATATCACCTGCTTTTCTATCATCTTTAAATCCATAGAATGTTGCTTTCAGATTATTGAGAACCGGAATTCCATCAAAAATACTCGGAACATGTGTAGCAATCCCAAACTCTGATGCTATCCCGTTAAGAATAGCAATTCTATTAGCATTTGTTATTCCCTTGTTGAATGTGCCAAAGATGGTGAACGGATCAACATCAATAATCACATCGCCACTTTCAAGTTTCGGAACACTAATTCCAGCTGCGTCATACACCGCATATATTTTCTGAATAAGGGTCTTTCTATCAGTTTTAAAAGGAAGAAGCTTAGTAGCAAACTCTGTGTAAAAATCTATCCAATCGTATTGCATTTAATAAAGTACCTCCTTATGCATTATCCCATTTTTGAACTACCAAGTGGCTCAAATCCACAAGATTCTAACATCTCATTAACCTCATATATGCTATTCTCGGCACATGAGCTTAATACGCATCTATAAGCATTATTTTGTGGATTAGTTGGCTTTATATTGAAATCGGTTTTCCCGACCAACATTTCTGCTTCAGGCACTGAAAGCTGTAATCCGTAACACAATCCCAAAACCGTTTGAACTGTTGTGGGATATTCTTCCTCATTTCTTAATCTCTGTATTGTACGTTCGCCCACCAATGAGGCATCTGCTAATTTCTTATTAGAAAGCTTTTTCTCTTTCATAAGCTGTACCAATGTTTCAGAGAAGGCTCCCGGATATAATCTCATTGCATCAGCGCTTCGACTTGCTCTCTGGATTTGAGATAACAATGTTCTGTTGTGAGCATTCATCTCAAATGAGTATTCTTGTGCTGCCACCTGACTCGGCGTCTTGTACATCATTTGGACATAGTATTTTTGTCCCTGATACTTCGACTGATAACTATATCCCTTATCAAAAGCAAGACAGCATTCATCAATGTGAGATAAAGCATACTGTGTAAGTTTTACTCGCCCCTCTGAATGTATGATATACTTCTCATCATCAAGGCAAACATGGCCCTCAACATAAACAAACTTTCCTGTATCAATGGCTTTTCTAAAGTCTTTATTTAAACAATACGCCTTAAATAAATCAGCTGAGGATATTGTGAACGATTGATTATCCGTCAAGGCTGATGCATCAAATGAAAATGGAGTAACATATTGTCCATTAACATATGTAAATGCACCATCAACTTTTGCAAAGCCCATTTCTCTTATGCGCATCTTAACTGCCTGTTTTGATAATCCATAGAAATCAGCTAATTCTGAAATCATTTCCTCGATTTGATAACCATCTGTACCATCAAAATGAATATGGTATTTTTCTATGAGTTCTGAAATTTTTATTTTTGCTGTATTTGTTGGCATCAAGATATGTGGAGCAACTCCATTAGCTTGCCACTCCATCCAATCCACAGCCTTCCACTTTTCTGAATCTTTTGCATTGCTACCTATAGAACACTGTATTATTTTCCCTAATTCATCATTTGCTCCAAGCATCTTCATCAAAGCATGATACGGTTGATGCCTATACCAATGGAAGCACTCATGCGCAATGGTAAAGTTCACAGTACCTAAGGTTCGTTCATAATATACACGAGGATCTATCAAAACTGTTCCACGTTTGGCATTTCTGATAACAATATTCTTGTTTTTATCCTTAATATTTCCGTCTTCAAAAACAACCAAACCAAAAATATCAAGTTCTGATGAAAGCAACGAATCTTCTATAATCGAAAGACCCATGTCCTCTGCAATCTTTCTAATAGGAACAGCTACCGGTTCCTGTAAAGCCAAAGGATAATATTTCTCCAGGAATTTTGTAGCTTCATTTTCAAAAGCATCTCTTGAAATAATCGGTACCAATTCACCGGAATACTTGTCATTATCTGAATCTTCCTGTTGCTCACATTCATTAATATTTATAATTTCAAAATCTGTTAGTTCCACGCCTAAAAGAACTTTACACCTTACATCAAGCCATTTTTCAGTAAACGAAACCCTACCCGTTGAAGATATAGAATGTTCGATATCACAACTAACGATTACAGAAAAGCTAATCGCACCATCATCTACCTGTTCAATATGGACTACATTTTGGATTTCGATGTCTGATAGTGTAGCTTTATTCTCTTTCACTTTTTCCGTCATATAATCAAGAACAGCGTCTTTTATCTCATCATATCTTCTTTGGTCGATCAATTTTTGCAAAGGACTCTCATCCTGAGCATCATAATAGTCTAGTCTTGAATCATTCAATTCTTTTCGTACTGCTCTCCAGTTTTTCATATACATGTCCATATATGCAATAAATGTCGAATTATGTGTACGTTCCCTCAGATGAATCAATTCATGTAAAATAACATATTCTAAACATTCAATAGGTTTCTGGGCCAACTGCAGATTAAACCACAGCTTCTTTTTTTCAGTGTTACAGGTTCCCCAACGCGTAACCATATATTTTGTTTGCCACGACTCACAGTGAAGCTCAGTAATTTGTTCCCATTTAGGAAGAAGTCTTTCTATCTCAACTTTTAGTAAGCTACGATACTGTTCACGCACATAGTTTTCTCGTTGCTTAACCGTACTATCTTCTCTCATTGAGAGAATTACTTTATCTCCTTGAATTTCAAAGCTGTTCTTTTGAGCATCTGGTACAAAGGATAAGTAATACTGTTTGCCCCAGATGTACATAGTTTCACCGCTAACATACTGCCGCTTAGCACTTCTTGGTTGTTGCTGGAACTTCTCAATTTGTTTTTTTATCCAACTGAGATTGGTTCGAGCATACACCTCGATTGCCTTATCATCCATTGATAATGGTGCCGAAATAACAACATGTCCATCAGGCGGTTTTATCTGAAGGTGCATATTCTTAATATTCTTTTTTTGAATATCGATCGGTATGCCCGAAATCACAATTCTCATCTATTAATATTCCTCCTGCTTCTCAATAATCTTATACAGACGTTCAACCTCTGCATCATCATTGAGAATTGCAAACAACGCTCTCTTGATTCTTCTTTCCTTGATTGAATCCCCACGAAAACCACTCATTTTACTATTCATAACAGCTTTATGAAGTTCAATAGCCAACACTTCATCCCCGCCAACATTATCATATAATGCTTGCATGGCCTTACTATATCTCACGCTTTCAGGATAGTCTTCATTTTCTTCCGGATGGTCAACATTCTTTGCGAGTTTAATATATTCATCAAGAAGTTCCTTATAGGACAAAACGCCCTTCTGTCTATCTTGAATCAGTTTATCCAAAATCGCTGACATCTTTTCATAGTATTTTGGATTTACAGTTACCTTTTCTACCATTTTACGACGGATATTGTTTTCAATTGCTTCCGCCGCACCTTCTTTCTGACCTGAAGGCGTATCTTCTCCGGTCATCGTTTCACCTTGATCCATTACGAAATCGAGAAGTGTTAGGTCATCAAATTCACCAATTTTGATACTATCAGAAGCCATGATGTAATTATCAATAAGCTTTCGCATATCCGGTTCATATGCCTTAAAATCTAAGAAGTCGCCGCTCTTATTTCCGATAGTTTGCTTTAACTCAATATAGAAATGTACTTTATTCTCATAAGCATTAAGTTCTGTTGCAGAACAAATATCAACCATATACTGCTTTGCTTCAGCATAAGCACGAACTAAACTGCTTACGAGTTTATATAATTTTTCACGAAGGCGAGCATAGATTTCATCCATGTCTTCGCTCATGCCGGAAACGCCGCAGAAATAGTGAAGATACTGCAAATCTTCTTTCGGAGCTTCGACACCCTCGCATAATTCTTCTAGCTCTTCGTAAATATCTTTGAAATGTTTAATAGCCTCATCACCTCTATCTTTAAGAAGTCCATCTACATCTTCAGGGGCATAGTTCTCAAATGCTCCAGATGTGTACTTATCCATAGCATTTTTTAAATTTCCAAAAAGCTGCTTGTAATCCACAATATAACCAAATTCCTTGGTATCACCATCCAGTCTATTTACACGACAGATCGCTTGGAATAAACCGTGGTCTTGCATGCTCTTATCAATATAAAGATATGTACAAGGAGGTGCATCAAATCCTGTGAGAAGCTTATCAACTACAATAAGCAACTTCATATTTGCAGGTTCATTGACAAACTTTTCCTTTACCTCTTTCTCAAAATCTTCCACTTTCTTCTGAATTGAAACTTTCTCCGGAAGGTTGTCAGGGTCAAAGCCTAACATGCGAAGATAAATCTCGTATTTTTCAAAAGTCTCTGTTTCGTCATCAGCACTTACAGTATCTGTTCTGAGATCTCCTGCTTGTGGTGTGTAGGATGAAATGATTGCACATTTCTTAAACCCACGCTGCTGGAAGATTTCATAATACTTACATGCAGTATAAATGGAATCAGCTACAAGAATAGCATTTCCATTACCATCCATCAGACGAGGCTTCAAGTCGAAATCCTGAATGATGTCCCAAGCAACGCGCTCAAGTCTTGAACGTGAGCTATAAATCTTCTGCATGCTTGCCCATTTCTCTTTTAGTTTTGCCTTTGCTCTGCTTGAAAGAGTACGAGTCTTAACATCAAACCACTGGTCAATCCTATCATGGACTGTAATATCCTGCGGAATATCTCTATATTCATATCTCAAATCCAGTACAACACCATCTTTAACCGCTTCATTGTACTTATAGCTATGGATGTATGTTCCAAAAACTTCGATACTTGTCTTCTTATCTTTCTTTAATAATGGTGTACCAGTGAAACCAATAAAGATAGCTTCCGGCATAATTGCCTGCATTGCTGCATGTAATTTACCAGACTGAGTTCTGTGACACTCATCTACAAATACAAAAATTTTACCCTTTGCCTTAAAATCTGCAGGGAGTGCTTTTTTCAACTCATCAATATACTTATCATAATCAGATTCTGTGGCTTCACCACCACGACGGCCAAACTTATGCACCAATGAACACAACAATGAATCATCATAAGAATTTAATTTCTGAAGCAAGTCATCGCAACTCTTGGTTCTGGTGATCTTTTCATCAACACCGATATAAGTTTTTTCTATCTGTTCATCCAGCTCGTCTCGGTCTGTAACGATAAGCACACGAGGATCCTCTTCTTCACAATTTGCAAGAATCCATTTTGAAAGCCAAACCATAGTAAGTGTTTTTCCACTACCTTGAGTATGCCAAATAATACCACCGTGCTGTTTTGCCAATCGCCTTTGTGTACGCTTGATACCATAGAACTGATTGTATCGGCACACCTTCTTGATTCCCTTGTCATACACAACAAAGTTTTCAATAAGGTCAATAAAACGCTTTTTATCGAACATCTGGTAAATCTGCTGTAAAAGAAGGTTGTCCAGTTTTTCGCAATAAGCCATGATGCGTGCATCCTCTGGGTCACGCTCATCCTCATTTTCATGGAATCCATCTGGTTTCCATTCCATATAATATTTCTCTTTGGTCTGAATTGTTCCATAGCGCAAACCTTCTATTTCATTACCGGCCATACAAAACTGCATCGTCGTAAAGAATGGAGCGATAAATCCATCTTTCTGATTTGTCAAATTCTGACGAATACCATTAGAAACAGATACACTACTTTTCTTCAATTCAATGACCGCCATCGCAATACCATTCACATAAATTACAAGGTCTGGTCTTTTTTCCTGACGACCAACTACTGTAACTTCCTCGGCAATCGCAAAGTCGTTATTTGTAGGTGTTTCCACATCCATGAAATAAACCGTCTTTGGTGCTCCATCGGCTGTTTCCTTTACCTTGGCACCATACTTCAAAAGAGAATAGACTTTATGATTTGCATCGTACAAACCATGTGTCATATCATCTGCTGCTTTTACCAGTTCAGAAACAGCTCCGTCAATCAATTTCTGGCTGTAACCGCTAAGGCGCAAGTACGCACGAAGACGGTCTTCACGGATGTTCTTGTTTGCGGCATCTTTTAAATTGCCTACGTATTCATAATCAAGGATATCTCTATCCTTAAAGAAGCTAACCACACGATCTTGGGTAGCTCTTTCTGTGTCGCCAATACTCATGCGTACATTCCTCCTAAACTAATCGTATTTTCCCTGTAAGCAAGTCGCTCATCATACCTTTTTTAATATTCGAATATTTATCACACTTACACTGATGAAGAGAGATGAGGTGGTCGAGATTGTGGAAATAGCTTCCGATTTTAATCTCTTCCTCGGTTGTTGTAGGAAATGAGATTATATAATTCCCCAACTGTGGTACAGTTAGTTGCGGAACTCCTGTTGACTCAACAATTACAACATGTTTATTTATTGCATTCTCTAAAAAATAAACATCATGTTCTGAACGAATGGCAAGCAATCTTACAACAGGCGTAAAATCATCTATTCTCGCTTGTGCATGCCCTACATCACCTCTACCAGTAACTGTTACAGCAGGAGCTTTTACTCGATAATAATCATCGTAATATCCAACGATACCATCGTTTGTTAACGCATTTGCATATATTGGATATTGACCATTTTCAACAACTCTACTTTTGTCGATATCTCCGCCTGCTAACATTTCGGTTGCTTCATCACCCAACTTACGCTGTTCCCAAGCTTCAGTAAATCCTGGCAAACGCATTTCTGGAACTGTGTCATCCTTTTGTGGAAACATTTTCGATAAACATCCATTTTTAACAAGCTTTATCTTATTTACAACTTTTGTTTCTGATGTCATTAATAACTGTATTTTATTTAATGATTGTACTATTTTCTCCTGTTCATCAAATGGAGGTACCAATATCAATGTCTCTGAAATAGCTCCTTTTGATATTGATGACACTTTTATACCTGTTATATATGGCAATATTTGATTGTGAAATAAATCAGAATTCATGTAATATCCTAACCACCCCGGAGCAAAATCACCTTTTTTCACTCTACATGGAATGGTATGAAGTCCTGCAACAAGTTTACTATCACCGAGATTCTGTACCTCAATAACTTTTCCAACAGTTTCGTCCTCTGCCGTATCTGCAACAACAATGTCACCGTCCTGAAGTAATTGAGTCGATGAAGATAACAGAGATAACTCATTTACGTATGGAATTTCTTCTTCGTTACAATCCAATACTTCCGGAAACTTTGTTAAAATATCACCATAATGAATATTTCTTACAGCTCCACCACGATTATTTAAATTTTCACGTGACAGAGTATTATTGGATATCACCCTAAACGTTTCGTCAAATGTTTGGAGTTCCCAGTCTACTGGAATATCACCAATCTCCGTATGTTTTAATTCTTTTACCATTTGAAGCCCATCCTCTCCAGATGACTCTTGACCTTTGCCTCATAGTCAGCAGTCTGCTTCATAAGATCAGGAAGAGTATTTTCATAACGTTTAGAAAGTTCAATAATGCGGTCTGCAAGCTGATGGGAGATTGCTGCATACAAATCATTAATACCTGTACCGATGGTGTAATACCATTTTTTATTTACCAGTAAATCTATGATTTCATCGTCTGTTAAAGTTGCATATCTCTCACGAGCCTTCTCGTCAAGTTCTTTATCCATCTCCTTGATAAGCTTTGTTGATTCTTCGGACTTCTTAGCTAATTCAAACGCAGCTTTCAACTCTGCATAATCATCTGCATATGCTTCCGGAGCTGGTGCTTCTGCGCGTGCCATTGCCAATGCATATGAAACGGATGTCTTTGTCACAGTACCTTTTTCTGTATAAGCCACTTCAAGAATAATATTGTTACTAATATAATCCACATACTCCTTTTTCTTCATAGGAAGCATGCCCTGTAATTTGACTAGTCCATCAATCAGTGGAGTATGAACATGGCTCATGATTTCATCCATCTTTTCTTGGATATCCTTGCTCTTAACTTTTCCACCTTCAGCCACATCGGACAAAACGGAATCCTCTGCAGATTCTTCAACTAAAGACATAAGACGAGAATCTGTTTCTACAACAAAATCAACAAGGTCATCCATCGCTTTTTTCTCTTCCGGGAAAAGTTCGGAAATAATAAGCGCTTTGGGAATAAGTTTTCCTTCCCATCCTGCAACTTTCAATTCCTGATTTCCATCATCATCTTTTTTCTTTGTTTCTTTCATAATGTTTTCTGTTTCTCTTGCAACGCCATAACCAGCTTCGTCGGAGATAATCATAGAAACATCATCACTAAGCACTTCATTCCAGTAAGCAAGAAGTACCTGATATACATCATATTTATTAATAAGTGAAAGGCTCTCAAACTCTTTCAATATAGCTTGAGCCAATTCAATAATCAGTTCTTTTGCAGACACGCCAGCCTTCAAATTCTTAAGTTTAGAATCTGCGTAAGACTTCCAATTTGCGAATACTTCATCAATCATTTCTCCATAAACAGCAAATTCTGCGTTAGAGTATGTTGTCTGACGAATCACATCTTCTTCTACATTCAGCTTATAGTATCCTTCACTAAACACACCAAAAAGTTCATTCTTCAGAGTCGGGAATGCAGTCCAGAAACGTTCTAGTGCATCAATATCCGCTGCTGGTATACCACCATGAATATGCGCATAGATATCCTGAATATCTTCCGGGGCAGAAGAATCAATGTAACGAGAAATATTTAAGTTGTACCCATTCTTTTCCTTAATTTCTTTGTTTGGTACAAAACGAGCATATTTAGGATCTGTTGTAATCTGCTCATTAAAAGTAGTTACAATACGATAAATATCCTGTTCACGGAGTCTGTTCTTGCTTCCATCTTTTACATAGCCCTTGCCTGCATCAATCATAAATATACCAGCGCGGTTTTCCGCACCTTCTTTATCAATTACGAGAATGCAAGCAGGAATACCCGTTCCGTAAAATAAGTTTGGAGGCAAGCTGATAATTCCTTTAATCCAGCCTTTATCAACAATTGTCTGTCTGATAGTTGCTTCAGCATTTCCTCTAAACAATACTCCATGAGGAAGAATTACTGCTGCTTTACCAGTAGACTTCAGGGTTTTCAAAATGTGCATTAACCAAGCGTAATCACCATTCTTTTCAGGTGGTCTATCCCCATATCCAGAAAATCGCCCAAACTCTTTTAACCCATCGGACCAGTTTTTAAGAGAGAATGGAGGGTTTGCCACAATATAATTAAATCGCTCAAGTTCTGATGGATTATCAGTTTTCATAAACTGCGGATCTGAGAATGTGTTTCCTGCCATAATTCTAATTGTAGCTTTATTATGAAGAACCGCATTCATCTTTGCCAAACCAGCTGTAGAACCATCTTTTTCCTGACCATAGCCTGAAATTTCAAAAGGAGCTTCTGCTAATGCTCTGATTAACAAAGATCCACTTCCACAAGCCGGATCGCATACGGTTGCATCATGGTCTGTACACTTATCGATACCGATAATTTTTGCAAGAATTCGAGATACCTCTGCCGGAGTGTAGAATTGTCCCTTACTCTTTCCACTTTCAGACGCAAAGTTACGCATCAAATATTCGTAAGCGTCACCAATAATATCGTCGCCTTCTACTTTGTTCTTTGAAAAATCAAGTTCAGGACGCTGAAAAATTGCAATAAGCTTAGTAAGCTTATCAACCATCTCTTTGTCTTTACCTATTTTTGCTTCATCATTAAAATGAGCAATATCTATAACGCCCTTCAACCCTTCGTTTACTTCAGCTAGGCGAGCTATAATCTTATCTATACCTTCACCAATGTTCTTCTTATTTTTAAGTGCTATAAAATCATCAAAAGAACAGCCTGTTCTTTTCTCAGGGTCAGGATTCGGATCATTTGCCTTATCAAAAACCGTCAAATCTCCGTATTTCTGTCCTTTGTATTTATCAGTTACATACTTCATAAATAAAAGTGTAAGTATGTAATCCTTATATTGTGATGCATCCATGCCTCCGCGCAATGCATCGCAGCTCGCCCAAAGGGAGCTATATAGCTCTGTTTTCTTTACTGCCATTGCCAGAATCTCCTTGTATTTTATTTACTGTCTCAATTACTCGATAGCGCTTTTTCCACTTTTAACCCACACATCAAGTTCAGAACATTTAAACTTCCATTGCTTCCCGATTTTGTGTGCTGGTATTCCTTTATCATTACGTATCCATCCTCGGAGCGTCACCGGCTTGACACCTAGGTATTCAGCAGCTTCTTCAATGTTTATCCATTTATCATTCAACTTATCTTCCATATTTCACCTCTCGAAGTTACGTATAGATATAATTACCCAATAATATTATAGTCATTTTCGCCAGCAAAAACAAGCAGTTTCTTGTTATTTGCTTATATTTGTTATTATTTTTCTTAGAAAATTTACTATTCGTTCATATTTGTTTTTAGGTAGCCGGACATGTATATGTCCGGTCTTTTCTTTTGTAAATCCAGGATTTTCAATCATTATCCGTTCCATCAATCATCTCATTATTCCTAAAAACGGACATAGGCATGTCTGAGGTTTTTATTTTGAAATCTGGCATATTTAAGATAGTTATTAAAAACTCGTCTCGGACAAGACGTTAACCAGTCTGACTTGTTCATCAACTCACCATCTTCGTGGCCACGTGGTGTGTTCGTAGTTGATGAACAAGAGAACATTATTAATAGAGTTGCCAGCTTACGAACGGCTGGTCACCGGAAAGAAGCGGAGTTATCCGCATGAGGTGACCATCTTATGAAAAACACTGGCAGCCATATCGGTTATCTCCGCTTCGGTTCAAATGCCGAAAGGAGAAAATCGAATGGCAAACAAAGACAATCAGAGTAAAGAGTATCGTATCTACATCAAGGAATCCAAAAGCTGGGTGGATGTCAACAAGGAGTTCTACACGAACTACTACCGTGACATCAACGCCTATCGCAAGCGTCAGCAGGAACATGGCCGCTGTGTCTGCCCTGCAAGCAAACGCTACTTATGTGACATGGATTGTTTAACCTGTCCTTATGCCAAAGCTGGCGATCAGCTTTCTCTCGACAATACTGTAAATGACTCTGACGGAAACGAAAAGAGCTGGCTTGATGATATGCCAGATGAATCTGCAGCTATCGCTGAAGTATTGGAGGATGCAGAACTTCTTCACGCTCTCTATGCAAAGCTGAATGAACTGGACCCGGAAGGTCGACTTATCTGTCAGCTTATTATGCAGGGAAAATCTGAACGTGACTGCGGCAAGGAAATGGGACTCTCTCGCAATACCTTTGTATATCGTAGGGACAAGCTGTTCAAGAAGCTCCGTTCCGAGCTTAAGGACTACATCTAATATGAATGGTCGTCCTCTGCTTCTTCAGGGGACGATTTTTCTTTTCAAAAAAGTTTCTTATATTTTTCGGCCAAACGGCAATCTCACCTCCATTGAGTAGTGTAAGACGAAACAAAGCGACCTACAGAAAGCGAGGTGAACATCGTGAATCGAACTTTTCACAACAGAAGCGGCACTGACGCAGAAGTGATTGCTACTCTCACTGCAACCAGCCAGGTATCCGCAAGAATGGCGAAGAATCTCAGAATCATCGCCGCACACAGACAATCCGAGGAAGGAGAAACAGTAAATGTCAAAAATGAACGATATGGCTATGACCATCTACCAGCCCATACACCAGAACGTTTCCACCTATGAGGTCAGCAAGGATGACCTGTATCAATGGGTCGATGAAGTTCTGAAACCTACTGCTGACTTAGGCTTTTCCGGTGATGGAAAACTTCCTGTGCGGTGAATGGTGCGGATTCTGTAAAGCAAATCATAAATGCCGAGCCAGAGCTGAAGCCAATCTTCTACTCGCACAGCACGATTTCAAGTTGCCGCCACTGTTGGAGGATTCGGAAATTGAAGTCATCCTTTCCCGTGTCGACGAACTGATCTCTTGGGCCAACGACATCAAGGAGTATGCACTCCAGCAGGCAATCAGCGGTAAAGAATGGACCAGCTGGAAGCTGGTCGAGGGTCGTTCCAACCGCAGATACACCAGTGAAGACGACGTATCGAAAGCTGTCGAAGCTGCTGGTTTTGACCCTTACGAAAAGAAGCTGCTTGGTATCACAGCCATGCAAAAGCTGCTCGGTAAGTCTCGCTTTGAAGAGCTCCTTGCAGCCTACATTGAAAAGCCACAAGGCAAACCTACTCTTGTGCCGGAGAGCGATAAACGCCCGGCAATGAACACAGCAAAAAATGATTATATTGAGGTGACAAACTATGAAAACAATTATGATTAGCACAATTCTTGTAAACATCTGTATCGGCTACTTCGCGTGTGTGGCCTTACTACTGCAATCTCTATGATTCAGAGTATCATCAATGACCACAAACGCGAAAAGCGCGAACAGGGAAATGACAAGCGTGATCTCGAATACCACGAAAAACGCATGAAGGACTCTAAGTAATCTATTAACCTGCTGGCGGTGATTTTGCTGCCGCCAGTACATCTTTCAACAAAAGGAGACAATCTATGAATGGCTTTGCAGAAATCTTAAATCTATTTATTGCTAACGCCATCGCATACCCCTTTTTTGTAGCGGTATGTGACTTCATCATTTATAACATAGGGAAAATCATTCTCTATCTTATCCGCTATGCGGTATACCACATCCGACGTGACATTAGTAAATACAAATCCAATAATAAAGATAAACAGTAACACGGCAGGTGGCAGAGATTTCTCTGCTGCCTGTTTTGTAGAAAGGACAATCTCGTGAAAACACTTAGCATTGATATTGAGACATACAGTGATGTGCCTCTTCAGAAAACAGGCGCCTATCGTTATGTGGAGTCCCCCAATTTTGAAATCTTACTCTTTGCCTATAGCACAGACAACCAACCCGTTCAGGTGATTGACCCTGCTTGTGGAGAACAGATTCCCAAAGAAGTCTTTCTTGCCCTGGAAGATGAATTTGTCATCAAGTGGGCATGGGCTTTACTGTTGTTCCTTTCGGTCAGGGATTTAAGGATATGTCCCACCGGCAAAGGAACTTATGAAGCTAACGCTGGAGCAAAAGCTGGCTCACGGTGGTCATCCGGTACTCCGTTGGATGATGGATAATATCTATATCCGCACCGACCCAGCAGGCAATATAAAGGCTGACTAAGAAAAATCCACAGAGAAAATCGATGGAGCCGTCGCCACTATTATGGGACTTGACCGTGCAATCCGCTGTGGAAATAATACAGGCGCTTCTATCTATGATGACAGAGGAATTTTATTCATATAAAAATGGAACTTTTGTTTTTACACAAAAAGCTCCACTTCTGTTTATTTATTTGAATTTATGATTCCTTCGATATCACGACCACCGTAGAATATTCGTGCTACTGTGACTGTCCTCTCCTTGTCATCGACAAGATAATACACAATAAAATTGTCTACCGGAAGCTGATGCATTTTCATCGAATGCCAAGGCTCCCATTCAACTAAGGTATAACGAGCTGGCATGAAATCCAATGAACGAACTTCCTTTCGTATGCGCCCCAGCTGAGCTGCGGCTGTCTCCGGAACAAGGAGTTCATTCGCAATGTACGAATAGATTTCACGCAAATCACCAAGTGCATCTACAGAATAGCCGACATTATAGCTATCCGTCATATGCCAAACTCCTTTGCAAGTACCGCATCGACTTCATCTGCAGAATATACCTTTCCTGCTTTGATGGAATCAACACCCTTCTGGAGTTCTGCATCAAGTTCCTCTCTGGTCATTGCACCAACAGCTGATGGCTTAGAAGAAGGAAGTTTCAATTCAAACGGCATACCTTTTTTCAGTACGATCTGACTATAAAGCATCTGAATTGCACTGGATGGAGAAATGCCAAGCTGAGAAAGAATGCTCTCAGCATTATCCTTGAGATTAGTATCTATTCTTGCATAAACAGCAGATGTATTTGCCATAGTATCGCCTCCTTTTTCTTCATTATATTTGTTTTTGCTTGCAATTACAAGCATTTGCGCAAATTATTTTGTGATGTAACTTTGAATTTTATACGCCTCTTAAAGCATAAAGGAATATTTATGGGATTTTTATCGGGGCTATTTCATTCCAGAGACAAGCCCATCAACAGTACCAATGGCAGTGCCTATCGTTTTCTCTTTGGTGGAAGCAACTCTGGCAAAGCCGTCAATGAACGAAGTGCCATGCAGATGACTTCAGTCTACGCCTGTGTCAGAATTCTTTCGGAGTCTATTGCAGGACTGCCGGTTCATATTTATAAGTATACTGACTCCGGTAGTAAAAAAAGGCAATCAAGCATCCTCTGTATCGACTGATTCACGATGAGCCAAATCCGGAAATGACATCTTTTGTCTTCCGAGAGACCTTGATGACGCATCTTCTCCTTTATGGAAATGCCTATGTGCAAATTATACGAAATGGCAAAGGTGAAGTCATCGCTCTCTATCCGCTGATGGCTAATCGAATGAGTGTGGATCGTGACGATAAGGGATGACCAGATAATCATCTGGGATGCCCACATCACCATCCAACTTAAATCTGACGTTAGTATCAATGTAGATTCATAATTTCGTAGGCATAAAAAGACTCTCCATTACTAGATAAATTCCAGTGATGGAGAGCCCTTACTTACAAGTTGACTATCAATCTTCCTCTTTTTCTTTCTGAGCCAATGTGGTTAATTCCATCATCTTTTGTTGATAAGTAACTCCGTCAATTTCTTCGTCAGCATACTGTCTCATTAATTCATCAATCTGTGCTTTTAATTCTTCTCTAACCATTTGTCCTTCCTCCTTAATCATCCTTTAGCAAATACCATTCATGTTCACGACTCACTCAGAATACATGGCACTTCATTCCACGACATTTAAATCATTTTATTATCAACTTCCCTCCTTCTTTTTTGTAAAATGAGTTATAGCCATGTATGCTCCGTAACCTACCAACGCAAGTACTCCTAAAACTATTTTCCCTGCTGAACTATCATTTGGTTCAGTAGTAGTTCCTCCCATAGAATTTTCGTTTTGGCTATTAACTTTATTCCAGTATGCTTCCGATTCAGCAGCCTTCTCTGCTCTGCGGCGTCGACGCTCTTCAGAAGTTTTCTCTCTTATGTAGCGCTTGCGTTCCATTGACGTATCAATTTCTTCTAAGATTCTTTCATCCCATTCGAACCAATTCCAACCTCGAAATGCATAACCACCGTACCCGTTGTCATCGCCTTTTTCAACTACGAATAGTTTTCCTTTCTCTGTTGGATAATAATTTCCGGGCTCACCAGAAAGGAATCCTTCTTCTTTTAATAAGATGTTCATTTCCTCTGCTGTCAAGCCACACCTTTCTCCTAATCGTTTTGCTGATAATGTCATGTATCGTCCTCCTGCGTTATTTATCTTGGATGTTCTTCTGCCAGTTTTCGTTCTTCTTCATCCCATCGTTTCTGAACTTCTTCAAAATATTTTTCACTTTGTTCAGAAAATGTGCCACGCATATAGCTGATTTCATCCATCAGGCCTTGTCCCCATGTTACGTCGATTAGCTGTTCATGATGATATGTTGCTTCACTAGTACATCTGGACAACACCGTATTTCCTGAAGCATCCAAAATGGAGTACGGATATTGATACTTCAAGATTATGTTGTTCTTATTGAGTACATCTTCCTTAATATCTCTGTCCCAACAAAGTATAAGAAGTTGTAAACTATTGAACCTAAATACATACGATAATGCATAATTCTCAAACTCTTGTATTTCCCTCTCCTCTCGCAAGGTGATCTGCCCGGTATTATAATCAATGTTTGTGACAATACTATTCGCCAGTAATAGTGGCGAATCTCCCCAGCGGAGTTTCATATTTCCAAACATATAATCCGGTGCAGGCGAAGTGTTTACTGCAAGTCCCGCCAAGATTGTAATATTCCCTAGCGGACTACTTTTTTCTTCATTCAACAAGAATTCTTTTACTTCATCATCAAAAAAAGATACATCCTTCTTCCTAGCCCTCAAGTCATTGAACGCAAACTTCAAACACATTTTTTGAATCATTGTATAGTCATATTCTACAGAAAGAGTGTCATCTTTTTTGTACTTCACTAAAAAATACTTCTCAATAAATTCTTTTGCATAAGAATCGATGTACGAAATCCTATTGTTATTACAGTCTGCACAAACATCCTTCACCATAGGGTCCCCTTGATGCACGATACTTCTCTCTCCGTCTATTGTTGCGAAGCATTCCGGAAATAATCCAAGTATTCCACTTGATATTATATGCTCTTTAGTCCCTTTAGCTTCTTTTCCACAATAAGCACAAATCATACATAGCCACCTCCTGTTATCTATTTCACTGCCAAGTCTGCCTCTTAATATCAAGTGGCTTGAACTGCGGTCGTTTCTGACAACAATCCCAGTGCCACAACCTATGACATCTAATCCACAGCCTAAACCCTACCGCATTTTTCCGATCATCGACTTTTTCTCCGGTCAGGCTAAAAAGTAGATATGTTTCCATACAAGAAAACCGAGCTTTCCGCAAGGCTTCTCTGATGATGCTAACCTCGCAAAAAGCCCGGAAATACGCTACTTTTCAGCCTTTATTTATCTTTCCTTGACAGCAAGCACACGCTCTCCACATGCCCGCTGTGACAAAACTGATCAACAACCGCCACCTTATTCGCCACATACCCCTTCTCCTGAAGTATCTTCACATCCCTTGCCAGGGTTGCCGGGTCGCAGCTCACGTAGACGATACGTTCCGGCGCCATGTGGACCAGAGTGTCCAGAAGAACCTGATCACAGCCCTTTCGTGGTGGGTCTACGACCACGACGTCCGCGTGGGAGCCGTCGCCACCCTTCTTATATATATCTGGAACGACTTCCTCTGCCTTGCCGACAAAGAACTCGGCATTTGTGATCCCGTTGATCTCGGCGTTGTGTCTTGCATCATCTATAGCCTGTGGAACGATCTCCACTCCGTATACCTTCTTTGCCTTCTGTGCGAGGAACAAGGATATGGTTCCTATTCCGCAGTACATATCCCACACGGTCTCATCGCCTGACAGATCCGCATACTCCAAAGCCTTGTTGTACAGGACATTTGTCTGGACAGGATTTACCTGATAGAAGGACAATGGGGATATCTGATATTTGATGTCACCGATATAGTCCGTGATGTATGACTGTCCCCAAAGGGTTATGCACTTATCACCGAGTATACGGTTCGTATTCTCCATGTTGACATTCAGGCAAATGGATGTCATGCCGTCTATCTTAACCAGTTCATCTATCAAAATCTCACTGTGCGGAAGCTTGTTGCCATTTGTCACCAGACACACCATGATCTCCTTGGTGGTAAATCCAACTCTGATAAGGATATGTCTGACCAGACCTCTTCCAGTCTCCTCGTCGTAGGTCGATATGTGATTGTCCTCAATGAAGCTTCTGACGATAGCAACTATTTGGTCATTCACAGGTGCACCGATGGCACAGCTCTCTGTGTCTATGATGTCATGGCTTCTTCCTGCGTAGAATCCGATGACCACATCACCGTTCTTATCCCTACCGACAGGAAACTGTGCCTTATTCCTGTAGTGGAATGGATCATCCATGCCGTAGGCTGGCTTTTCCATGATGGCTTCCACGTTCTCCATCTTGCCGATCCTCTGCAGACAGTTCTTCACCTTGTTCCACTTGTATTCGAGCTGCTGCTCATAGGAAACCTGTTGCATGGTGCATCCGCCGCATCGTTTCGCCTTGTCGCACACCGGCTCCACGCGGTATGGCGATGGTGTGATGAGCTTCATCAATCTTCCGTAGGCTATGTTCTTCTTCACCTTGACGATCTTCACCTCCGCCAGATCGCCCACCACGGCATCCTTGACAAATACAGTCATGCCCTGAACGTGTCCAATGCCCTCTCCGTCATTGCCCATGTCCTCGATGAGCACCTGATAATCCTCATTTTTGACAAGTGTGACTTCACCAGTATTTGTCGCATCCGTTTCGGATGTTCTAACAACTGAACTTGCACTATTCACTGCCTCCACAGCTTTTTTTCTCTGCACACCATTTACTCGTCTATTGTTCTTAGGTCTCCTATTGTTCCTAATATCTGACATATACTATCTCTCTTCCTATTGCCGTTATGGGGCGATCTTATGCCTTGAAGATTGTCCCTTTATATTATTAATCTAACCGTTATATGATACCATTTCTCATGCACGTAGACGCTCCGCTTCATGACACAGGGGATGCTCCTCGCGACACAGGGACACTCCTTGTGACACAGGGGCACTCCTTGTGACACAGGGACGCTCCTTGTGACACAGGGACGCTCCTTGTGACACAGGGACGCTCCTCGTGACAAAAGGAACGTCCCTATGACGTCTTTCGGATGTTGGACTGGAGAGCTCTGTTGAAGCCCAGCCAGCCATTGTTGTCCTTTGCCGCATCCAGCTCCTGAATAAATGTCTGGATCTTGGCGTCTGTGTTGTCCGCCATGGACAGTGCCAGTGCCTCGATGAGTGCCGGCTTCTTTGGTGAGCCGTACTCAAGCTCTCCGTGGTGAGCCAGTATGCAGTGCTCCAGCTCATTTGCCGCCTTTGCAGGGAAATTGTCTATGGTATTGATCTTATCGCGGATCATCATCGTTCCCATGACAATGTGTCCCAGAAGCTGACCTGCGTCTGTGTAGTCGTTCTCAGGGAACTTGGAGATCTCGTAGACCTTGCCAATGTCGTGGAGAAGTGCCGCTGTGATCAGCAGATCCCTGTTGAGCACCGGATAATATGTGGTGTAGTAGTCACACATCTTGGCAACTGCCAGTGAGTGCTCAAGTAAGCCTCCTATGTATCCGTGATGTATCGACTTTGCAGCCGAATGATTCTTGAATTCCTTGACAAATGCAGGATCTTCGGCGAAGAATTTCTTCAGAAGCACCTTGTAGTAATCCTTGTCGAGTGACTCTACGAGTGCCATCAGGTCCTTGTACATCTGCTCTATATCCTTCTTGGTACATGGCATATAATCAGCCTCAACGTACTCTCCCTCGTCTGCGATCCTGATCTTCTTGATGTTGAGCTGAAGCTCATTGTTAAATGATGTCACCTGACCATCCACCTTGATGAAATTCTTTGCCTCAAAGTGCCCTATAGCATTGCTCAGCTCCCAGACTTTTCCGGCTATGCTTCCGGTCTTATCCACAAGCTCCAGGTTGTAATATGTCTTTCCTGATTTTGTAGTTCCTGTCTGCTTGTTCTTGCAGAGATAGACATTCGATATCATGTCGCCTTCGTTGAAATCTGTTATAAATACCATTTTTCTTTCCTCTTTCTATGTTTAATTATTATTGTATGCTTTAATTTTAATCATATATAAGAATACAATAGGCGGTTGTGAAAATCCAGTATTTACTGAACATTTCCACAACCGCCTGTATTGTATCTCTTATTCTACATATTGTCGTACTCATTAAGCTTGTCCGAAGCCGCCTTGCCTTTCTTACGTGACTCCTCCCTGTCAAGCTTTCTCACACCGAACAGCCCCTTGATGACAAATGCTATTCCAACGCACAGTGTGCCAAGTATGAGTGTAAGCTCAAGTCCTGACATATATCTCAGTGAAACATTAAGTGAGATTACGATGCATACAAAGAATGCAATGCAAAGTCCTGTAAACACAAGACCTGTTCCCATGTTCGGCTTAACCAGAAGTGCGATAAATGCGATGACCAGCAGAATTATAAATATTCCACTGACATTCACCCCACCGCCTATACGGAACAAGGAACTGAGAAGTCCCCAATCAGACACGACGACATTCTTAAGGAACATCACGCCTCCTGCTATCATCAATACGATTCCCAATAAAAACTGTAACAACTCTTTCATCCGCTTTTTCTCCTCTTCCTTTTGTAAATATATTGTTTGTAATATATTGCCTCGTCACCCTTTAACCTATCTTTTCCATAATATCAGCTTTGGTTTCCTCCCGCAACCATTCGCTTTGATTAACCAGGGAAAAATGTATGTTTTTCTACACCTGCAATGTGTTGACGCTCTATAATTATAAGGGGTATAATCAATTATGTATGTGTAGAATTAGAAACTTTATGTATACTTAATTGCGCTTTTACAGCACTTATCAAAATAAAAAGGAAACACTGAAAATGAATCTGCGAACATTAAGAGTTATAGAATACAACAAGATAGTCGAGATGCTGACAACATTTGCCTCATCACCCATGGCGAAGAGGAAATGCCAGCGTATAAAGCCCCGCAAGGACCTCGCCATGATCGAGACGCTCCAGCAGGAGACAAGAGATGCATTAAGGCGTCTGAACACTCAGGGTAATCTGTCATTTGCAGGCCTCAAGGATATCGGAGCCTCGCTCAAGCGGCTTGAGGTTGAGGGCATCCTTACCACTGCTGAGCTGCTTGACGTTGCCAGCATGCTGGATCTCGCACTCACCGCCAAGAAATACGGCGAGAACGAAGGCACAAGCATGACAGATACGAGAAGACGCAGCAAGGAGCAGATCGAGGAGGAGAAAGCCTCCAACAAGATGCTTGGTCTTAGCATGAACCCGGATGGCACTACATGTCCTGACAGTCTGCGCACGAGATTTCTGGAACTCATGCCATTAGAGCATCTGTCCAGAGAGATCCACAGATGCATAATTTCTGAGAATGAATTTGCCGATGACGCTTCATCAGGTCTCAAGGCCGTGCGAAGGAACAAGCGCCTGACAAATGAAAAGCTGCACAACCAGCTTGCAAAGCTTGTCAGCGATACCAGCAAGCAGACCATGTTCCAGGACAACCTGGTAACCATGAGAAATGGCAGATACTGTATCCCGGTCAAAGCCGAGTACAAGAACCATTTTCCTGGTATGATACACGACCAGTCGTCAACCGGAGCAACAGTGTTCATCGAGCCTATGGCGATCGTAAACCTGAACAACGAACTGAAGGAGCTGGACAATCAGGAGCTTGCCGAGATCGAGAAGATACTTGAATCTCTGTCAGCACAGACCGCAGCGGAGATCGAATACATAAAATACGACTTCGACACTCTGGCGGAACTGGACTTTATATTCGCAAGGGCATCATTTGCAAGAAGCTACAAGGGAACCGAACCGATATTCAACACAGACGGAATCGTCGATATCAGGCAGGGAAGGCACCCACTGCTCGAGAAGCACACGGTTGTTCCTGTGGACATCAAACTGGGTGAGGACTACAATCTTTTGATCGTGACCGGTCCTAACACAGGTGGCAAGACGGTATCTCTCAAGACTCTGGGACTCTTCTCCCTCATGGGACAGTCCGGACTCCACATTCCGGCACTTGACGGTTCAAGGCTGAATGTATTTGACGACGTGTTTGCCGATATCGGAGATGAGCAGAGTATAGAGCAGAATCTGTCCACATTCTCATCCCACATGAGCAACATCGTGTACATACTGGATCACGTCACGCCTGGCAGTCTGGTACTCTTTGATGAGCTGGGCGGCGGCACCGATCCTATAGAGGGCGCGGCTCTTGCCATCGCCATCCTGTCACATCTGAACGACATGGGTGTCAGATGTATGGCGACCACACACTACAGTGAGCTCAAGACATTTGCCATGAGCACACCGGGTGTCGAGAATGCTAGCTGCGAATTTGACGTGGCTACACTCCAGCCGACATATAAACTGATGATCGGTATTCCGGGAAAGTCAAATGCTTTCGCCATCGCCAAGAAGCTTGGGATCGACGAGAGCATCATCGAGAGCGCAAAGGCAAACATCGACAGCGATACTGTTGACTTTGAGACCCTGATCGCGGATCTCGAGAGAAGCAAGAGGGAGATTGAGCAGGACAAAGCCGACATTGCAAGACTCAAGGAAGACGCAAAGCAGCTTCAGGAACGTGCACAGATGAAGGATTCAGAGCTCTCCGACAAGAAAGCCGAGATTCTGGCAAAGGCGCGCCAGGAGGCATCCGAGATCATAGAGGAGGCGAAGGCTGAAGCCGATGCCGCAATCAGGAAATACAACAAATGGACTACAAACCCGGCGAAAGCCGACGCCAAAGCTATGGAGGCAGAGAGGCAGAAGCTCCGTGCGAAGATCAACGACCTCGGCAAGATGAACGAGGAGAAGCGCAAGACAGTGAAGTCCGATCACAAAGCATCTGACTTCAAGGTCGGCGATACCGTACATGTTATCAGCATGGATTCCGAGGGAACCATCACCGCTCTGGCGGACTCCAAGGGCAAACTCAAGGTTCAGATGGGTATAATCAGCGCATCTCTTCCACCGACAGATCTCCTGCTTGTTGAGCACGAGAAGAAGAAACCGCAGAAAGCCACAGTCACAGGTGGCAAGAGCATGGCGAGGATGATGAATATCAAGCCTGAGATAAATGTGCTTGGAATGACGGTCGATGAGGCCACATCACTTGTGGACAGATTCCTTGATGATGCACTTATGGCGCATCTGCACAGAGTCACCATCATACACGGCAAGGGCACCGGTGCTCTTCGAAAGGGAATACATCAGTTCCTGAAATCACAGCCACATGTCAAATCCTTCAGACTTGGCGAGTTCGGAGAGGGCGACGCAGGAGTTACCATAGTGGAACTCTAGAACAGTGGTTATTGTAAGTGATCGTTGTAAATTATTTTAGCGGGAGGTTTACACATATGAGCAAAAATAATATTCTCATCGTTGACGATGATGAGAACATCGCAGAGCTCATCTCACTCTACCTCAACAAAGAGTGTTATGAGACCGAGATAGCCGCAAGCGGCACGGAAGCTCTGCAGTTATTTGAAGAATATTCACCTGATCTGGTTCTCCTAGATGTCATGCTTCCGGGTATGGACGGATATCAGGTATGCACTGAGATCAGAAAGACATCCAACACACCTATCATCATGCTCTCAGCCAAGGGAGAGGTATTTGACAAGGTGCTGGGACTTAAGATTGGCGCTGACGATTATATTGTTAAGCCATTTGACTCAAATGAGCTTGTCGCCAGGGTCGGCGCACTTCTCAGAAGATCGGCAATGACCGAGAGTACACAGAAGCAGACACAGAATTCTACCTATGATGTCACAAGTGCAGACCACGTGGGAACATTTGTTGAGTATGACGGATTGGTGGTCAATATATCCAATTACACCGTGACCTTCGAGGGACACAATCTCGAGATGCCGCCAAAGGAACTGGAGATACTCTATTTTCTTTCAAGCAGACCAAATCAGGTGTTTACGAGGGAGCAGCTTCTAGACAAGCTGTGGGGGTATGAATATGTCGGAGATACCAGAACCGTCGATGTACATATCAAGAGACTTCGCGAGAAATTAAATAACAATCACAACTGGAGCATTGCCACCGTATGGGGCATTGGCTACAAGTTCGAATGGAGAGCGTCATAATGAAGAAAACTGCATTTGATAAAATCGTTGTAGGATTTGTCATTCTGGTCGTACTGATATTTTCGTTGCTCATGATATACAGCATAGCAATCGCACAGAAATCCGTACTTTCGGAGCGCAAAGCCACCATGAAAAACGAAATCTCGCTGCTTGTCGACAGCTCCATCACAGAATACCAAAACGGAACCATAGACAATAAAACTTTATACAGTGATCTTCAGCATACTGCCACTACACTAGACATGGAAATATGGCTCACCGATGATAAGAGCAATATAGTATTTAAATCTCAAGCTTCCGAGTCAGAGAAATCAGGCTCTTCTGATTCATCAGGCAGTTCTTCCACTGGCAGCAAATCAGATTCGCTAAAAAACTACGTTGACAGTGATGACCTAAAATCCGCATTCTGTTATGAGAATACACTTAACGGCTATTTCCCTAGTGAAACACTCATCATTGGACAGCCTCTTTACTCATGGAATAATTATGTTGGAACTATCATACTGGCATCACCTATGACGTTCAAGCAGGATATCCAGACTCGAATGCTTTCCACGACATTTGTGCCATTTCTGAGTCTCATGCTGATCGCCATGATAGCATTGATGCTCATGTCCAACAGCCTATTAAAACCTATACGTGAGATCATCAAGACCTCAAAGTCATATGCGCAGGGAAATTTCAATGCCCGTGTAAATGTGACAGCCAACAACGAATTTGGGGAACTTGCCAGATACATGGAGGAGATGGCTGACGAGCTCAGCCGCTCAAACGAATACCGAAAGTCATTTATATCCAATATATCCCATGATTTCCGTTCTCCTTTGACGTCCATAAAGGGATACATCGAAGCCATGCTGGATGGAACCATTCCGCTCGAGCGGCACGAAAAATATCTAGGAATAGTGCTTAATGAAGCGCAGCGACTTACCAAGCTGACACAAGGACTTCTGGAGCTGAACAACTTCGACTCGTTCGACCTGCAGCTTGACAAATCAAACTTTGATATAAGAGATATAATAACACCTACCGTGAATACATTTGAAAAGAGATGTCAGGACAGAGGAATATTTCTTGAAAGCGTATTTTTGACCGACAACACCATTGTGTACGCAGACAGAACCAAGATACAGCAGGTTATATATAATCTTGTTGACAACGCTATAAAGTTCACACCTGAGGGACGACAGATCAGAGTGCAGGTGACCGAGAAAGACAACAAGATATTTATAAGTGTCAAGGACGAGGGAATTGGAATTCCAAAGGATGCCCAGAAGAAGGTATTCGAAAGGTTCTATAAGACAGACCCAAGCCGAGGCAAGGACAAAACCGGAACTGGACTTGGACTGGCCATAACCAAAGAGATCATCAAAGCCCACGGTGAGCAGATCACCTTAACATCCGAGGAAGGCAAGGGAAGCGAGTTTATCTTCTCTCTTCCGAAAGAGAAGGATATGCTGGTTCCTATCAAACCGGTTCACATTGAATCACGCAATGAGGGATACTCCGAAGCAGATACTTCCTCTCCAAGCATTAAGAGTAACGGCAAGTTCAGGATCAAGGACTCATAAACTCTAAGAAAAACCAAAACCCGGATATTACACCAGAGCGAAGCTCTGTTGTAGTACCCGGGTTTTTTTTAATTCACCTTACATCTCTCTCCATTTATCCACAGCGGCTTTCACCTCCCTGTGTGTTTCTAATATATATTCCGATCAAAATCTTCGATTTCTTGCAGTAAAAGTGATTTTTGGTGAAAAGTTTCTCAAAAAATATATATCACAAAAAAGCTGTCAGTTTTATTATACTGACAGCTGTCTTGTTAATCATTATATCTATTATTCATTTCCTTTACAGCCTCACCAATCTGGGTTCGAAGCTCCGTAGGATATATAACCTCCACCGATGTTCCGTACTGCATCGCCCAGTGTGACATGGCCTGACGGCTGCACACAAGTCTTACATACGTCACGGCATCCGTGGTTTCACGAAATCCTTCATACTGTCTGGCAATACTCTCATCCACCACATCAAAGTTGCTTCCAAACCAGTCCACTATATCTGATATAGCTGACTTCTTCACCCGGAGTATTATCGTAACCGGTTCGTCGGCAAACATATATATATGTTCTGCCATATGCTTCGGCAGATTGAGGCCATGCTCCATGCCCTTGACTTTATCACGTTTTTTAGCCGGCTTGTTGATTATCTTAACCTGTGTCATTTTGTCCACACGATAATTCGATAGAGTGTCATACTTATCATAGTTGCATACGAGATAATACTTTCCATCATTTGCGACCATCTGATACGGATTGACTATATACGGTTCCTCACGTCGCGGATGGAGCTTCTTGTCCTCCCAATAGTTGTTATACACAAATGATATCTGTTTCTTTTCTGAAATAGCGTCATCTATCAAGCCGACATTGTACAGTGTCTGCTGATTGCTTGTATGCTCCAGACCTGGCAGACTGCTGACATGTGTCATCTTATTTGTGAAATATATATTCGAAAGTCCTGCTATCTTCTTAATGAGCTCACTGGCCTGTCCGGCAGGAATAGTCTTTGAGAACAGAATACTGTCTATCATCATTCTTAGTTCAGAATCATCAAATTCATGATTGTAGTACCAGTTTGATGTAATGATCTCCTTTGTTCCGTCCTTTTTGATACGCTCTGTCTTTGTACATTCTATCTCATATCCATAGTCGAACAGACAGTCAAGATTTGCCTTTATGGATTTTCTGTCAACTGTGATATCATAATCTTCAGTCAGCTTCCTCATGATATCCTTCTGATCCATCGTGTGATCACAATCCGTATATTTCTTCAATATGTCCAGAATACAGATGTTGAGCATTTTCTTTCCACTGGTAGGATATGCCATGTTTCTTCCCCCTTTGTATTATTTTGATGCGTGCAATGTGACATGTCTGGCTTGCACCAGACATGACGCAACAGCCTACTCCCCCGCAAGCGGATCCCCCTCTATTGCATGTCAAGCGGTAGCACGCTGATGCGTGCAATATCATAAAGCTTCGCTTTATGACAAGTCCCAATTTAGGCGGTGTAGGTTGCCTGCTTCTTCAAGACCTGGGAAGTCGTTCTGTCTGAGTGCCTCGTAGAGCACTATTGCCACAGAGTTGCCAAGGTTTAATGAACGGATGTCCGGGAACATGGGGATTCTGATTGCTGTATCCTTATAGTCAACCAGTATCTCCTCTGGTATACCGGCACTCTCCTTGCCAAACATTATGTATGCATCATCCTCAAACCTTACGTCTGTATACTTCTTTCTAGCCTTGGTCGTCGCCATGTATATCTTTGCTCCGGGATTCTTTGCAAGAAAATCCTCGAAGTTCACATATGTTGTCACATCCAGCTTGTCCCAATAGTCAAGCCCAGCACGTTTTAGCTGCTTCTCATTTATCTGAAAACCCAGAGGTTCTATGAGATGCAGTCTTGCACCTGCTGCCACACATGTTCTTCCAATGTTTCCTGTATTTGCCGGTATCTCCGGCTCATGTAATACAATATTTAACATAACTACTCCTCCTATACTCAAATACGAGTTATCAACGGAATCACCTATATGTGATCTATATAGATTTCACACTGATACGCGCAATCAATATAGTACGATCATCCATGGCAGTCAGCAGTTACTCCATGCAAATCGTACGTAGCTTCTACTCAAATTTATAGATATCTTGGTGGGGTAAGGAACCTCCTCTCCTCGTCATGAACCACTACTCTGTCGCTGTTTTCCGTAAGGTGACCTATGACTGATGCTTCATATCCTGCCTCATAGAGCTTATCAGCCAGATGTTCTCCATCCGGAACCACAAAAAGTGCCGCGCCGCAGCCGTCTATCATATATGGATTATCCCCTGTGTGCTCACATATCTCTATCGTCTCCTGCAGTATCGGTATGTCATCATGGCACACCTCAAGCCCACACTTCAGCGCATCCCCCATCTCCCAGAGAGCAGCAAATACGCCGCCCCTCGATATATCATGGGCATACACACTGCCATGCTCCAGTGCTATATCCACCTGTCTGCCTAGCAGTATCAATTCTTCCATTCTCTCTACAGGTCTCAGATAGCTCTCTGAATACCTCTCGAAAAGCTCTTTCTGATTATCATAATAGAGTTGTAAGGTGCCACCCACACCTGTCTGCCCACACATAACTATATCCATACCAACTGGTCGTTTTAGTCTGCACAGGTCTGCATCATCACTATGTCCTGACTGTTTTCCCATCATAGTCACACTTATGATCGGCTCAAACACAGCGGTATTCACCTCGGTATGTCCTGTGATGATGTCCACCCCACATTCTGCACATATGCCCGCAAGCTTTCCGAGCAATTTCTTCATTCGTCGTTCATCATCATCTGGCATAACGATGGTATCCGTTGCCACCCACGGCATATAGCCACCGATCCTTACACTGTTGTAAAGACGGGCTATATCAAGCCTCAGTCCCATATATCCGCTGTCGATACACACTCCAGTGGCAACATTCACGCTTTTGCTTTTTGCCGCACCCGCATTTTTGCAATCTGCATCTCCTGTCTTACCTGTATTTTCTCCGCCATCCCCATCACGCAACAAGAGCCGGGCATAGTCTTCTCCTATTCCGGCTCTCGTTACGTCATCATGGACAGTATGTGGCAAACTCTTAAGTATTGATCGCACCGTCTGATGCTCACCAAACTTTCCTCTCATATATACTCTCCATTTCGACCTGTTATTCTAAATTAGAATGCTGAAACTAAAAGTGTAACTACCATTGCGATACACAGAATCACAACTATGATCCTCGATACCAGTGTCTTACCCTTTTTGCTGCTGAGATCTATCATTTTCCCACACTCCTTATCATCGTAAATGCAACTTCAAAATTATCTTAATAATAGCAAAATATAAACCGTAGTTCAACAGCAATTATTTTACAGCCCCTGTCCCTTGAGGTAGTTGATAAACTGCTGTGCAGTACGTCCGCTTATTCCGCCATGGGCAAGCTCCCACTTGTTGGCCTCTGCGCAGAGTTCCTTCTCATCCATGGTGATATGCTCCTTCTCAGCAAGTCCCTTGACGATCTCAAAATACTCCTTCTGTGACGGTGCGCTGTAGCTGATCGTGACTCCAAATCTGTTGACAAGTGACAGTTTCTCCTGAATAGTATCACTTCTGTGAATACCATTGTTATTCTCCATATCATTCCTGTCGTTCCATGTCTCCTTGATGAGATGACGGCGGTTCGATGTGGCATAGATGAGTACATTGTCAGGTCTGATCTCAAGTCCGCCCTCGATGACAGCCTTGAGATACTTGTACTCGATCTCAAACTCTTCAAATGAAAGGTCATCCATGTATATGATAAATCTGTAATTTCTGTTCTTGATAAGTGAGATAACCTGTGACAGATCCTGGAACTGGTGCTTATATATCTCGATCATACGAAGACCCCTGTCATAGTACTCATTGATTATCGCCTTGATAGTTGTGGACTTTCCTGTTCCGCTGTCTCCAAAGAGAAGTGCATTGTTCGCCTTGCGTCCCTCCACAAATGCCTCTGTGTTGTCCACGATCTTTTTCTTCTGTATCTCATAGCCGATGAGATCATCCAGCATTACATCCTCTGTGTTGTTGATAGGCACAAACTCAAGATCTCCGTGCTCACGGGTGATTCTGAACGCCTTGTTAAGTCCGAACATTCCAACGCCATATGCTTTATAGAACTCCGTCACGATATCGAATATCTGATCCTCGTTCTCAGCCTCCTCTATCGCATTGCTGACAGCCTGAACCTTCTCGCTGACATTCTTGTTGTACATTCTCTCCTTCTTACCTATGGACTTATAGTTGTTGATAGTTGAGAAACAATCTATTCCAAGTGCGCTCTCTATCTCGGAGAAATCAAAATCAAACAGTTTCTTGAATATCTTAAAGTCGTTCTTTGCAAAATAGTTGACTGTTCCGTCATTTGCCCCAACCTTCTCGCTGGTTATACTGAATGAGTTTTCATTTGTGATAAGTATAAATGCGAGGTAGTTATGCCACAGATTCTTATCAAATCCATAGCTGGTTGCAAGATCCAGGAGTCTCTTAATCTGGTTGTATATGCGGGCACACAGCTCCGCGTTCTCGCACCTCTTAAGATCAAAGTCCTCAAATATTCCAGACAGCTTCATTAGTATGCTGTCCTCTCCAAGATCTCTGTATAAAACAAGTTTCGCTATGTCTCTGTACATTTGTATATCCTTCTTTCTAAACGGCTCTGAATTCGGATCACCACCTGCGGCACATCACGCACTCCCGCCGATATTATTTTCTCTTTCTGTTATTTCTGCTGTTGCTCTTATCGTTATTTATATTGTTTTGTCTATTGGCATTTCTGTCGATATTACAGTTAGAATTTTTATTGGTATTGTCCTTGGTGCAGCCATCTCCGGCTGTACTGCCAGACATCTGAGCCTTATCCGCGCCGGTCTGCTTATCACTCTCATTTTTATGCTTTGATCTAGCTTTCACCTCCGAGGCGCATTCCTCGTCCAGCCTGCCATTCCACCGTCCCTCCGGTATATTGCACGCCAGATTGTACTTCTTCCACGATATACCCTTTTCCCTGAGGTTCTTTACCACATACTCCTCAGACATTGCGTAGAGCACCGAGAAAAGAGGCACAAATATAAGCATTCCGAGGATGCCCATCAAGTCGCCACCCAACATGACTGCCACAAGCACCCATATGGATGGAAGTCCCACAGAGCCGCCAACCACGTGAGGATATATAAAGTTGCCCTCTATCTGCTGCAGCACGATAAATATGATAAGGAATATTATGGCCTGTTTCGGATTCTCCACAAGTATCATGATCGCGCCCGCAAAGCATCCCACAAAAGCACCGATCACCGGTATCAGCGCAAATACCGCGATTATTATGCTCACCGTAAGTGCATACGGAATCCTGAATATGGTCATGGTGATAAAGAACATCAAGCCAAGAATACATGCTTCAAGGCACTGTCCCGATATGAATTTGGAAAAAGTTCTGTCAGCCAGCACACAAGTCTGTATAAATCTGTCAGCTTTGTCCTCCTTGAACACTGCATATAGGATTCCCTTGACCTGTTTCTCCAGAGTCTCCTTCTGTGCCAATATATAACAGGCAAAGAAAATACCCACGAGGACATCCACAAATCCACCTACCACACTGCTGGCAATGGAGAACGTGGAAGACAACACACTGCTGCCGCCGTTCTTCACAATACCGACCACATTGGATATAACTGAATCCCAGTTGATATCGATACTCTTTATCTTGTCTACTATCTCCGGCTGATCCTTCATAAGCTTGATCGCCTTCCTCTGGATGTCATCCATAGCATCTGGCAGCTTATCTGCAAATGCAGTTATGGTCTTGGACATCTCCGGTATGATCATTGTTATTGCAAATGTAAATACCGCTATGATGCACAGAAACGACAATATCAGACAGGCCGGACGCTTAAATCTGTACAGGCGGCTATTCTCATTTTTGAAAAGAACCTTCTCAAGCCCCTTCATCGGAACATTCACCACAAATGCTATGGCAAACCCTATCACAAACGGCATAAGGATATTTACCAGCCAGCTGAAAAGGCTGGATACCTTATCAAAGTTGAACAACACATATGCAAACAATACAACACCGCACAAAATGAGCAGTATCCTTATCGTATCTTTCTTATTCCAATTCATTATATTACCTCTGTCTCTCCTAATAAATCATACAATGCTTCTCTCTTGACTTCGACACATACAGCCATTGTCCACTCAGTTCAGATCCATGATTAGTCCCCCGGATCATCCAAATGAATATTGCCAAATGTATCCGACAATGAATATGTCAGCTTTTTCTTTGGCTTATACACATCAATGACCGGAGCCATTATCCTGAAGAAATTCTCCTCATCCTTCGACAGCTTGAATACCTCAGCCGTGTTTCTGGCATCCCACAGCGCATCATGCTCTGCACCCTGAAAGTTCTCTCCCAGATAAAATACAGCATCCGACAGTGATATCCTTCTGGATGTGCCTATCATCCTGGCATATTCCTTCTGGAAGTCCTGCCATTTTGCAAATACCCTCTCAAGTTCCGGATGAGTGTACTGTTTCAGTCTGGTCTCACCTCGCAGCTGTCTCAGGTCGTTCTCGCTCCACGCATAGATAACATCCGCATCTGCACACCACTCTATAAATCTGCCCACAGCATCCTCGTATGATGGGGCAGTCTCGAGCATCTCATCTGTTATTCCCGTGAGTTTTATTATACGCGATGCCATGTTTCCATATGCCGGTTTGACATAACTCTTAAACGAATCTATCTCGTTATATTCATCATCCAGTTTTACCGCACCGATCTCAATTATCTCACTCTTGCAAATCTTCTTTTCCTGTTTGTGTTCTGAATCTATAAGATTCATCTCAAAATCCACAAAAACGTATCTCATACATAATCCCCATTCATCAGGCATTCTGAACGTATCATCATTATGTGATATACATACATTCATTATAACAATTTACACCAAAAACAAAAAACTGTAAATAAACTTATTTCTGATTTATTTTAGTATATATTTTTGATCGGATATGGGTTAGAATTTTAGTGGCTAAACGACTCACTGACACATATTTTATCAAGCAGAAAGGATTAGACAAATGAAAAACATCATATTTGATATAGGCATGGTTCTCGTTGATTTCCACTGGAGAACAACAATGCAGAAACTTGGAATACCCGAAAACGTTATAGATACTCTGGATCGCAACATGGTAAATCATCCACTATGGAACCATTTTGATCTCGATGACATCCCAGAATCAGAGCTCATACAAAAATTCAAGGAACTGAGCCCGGAATGCAGTGAATATATAGATCTGTTCATGAACAATCTGGATGACGTGGTCGACATGTTCCCGGATGCGGACAAATGGCTCAAATCACTGAAAAACAGAGGATATCACGTATACCTGCTGTCCAACTATCCGAGAAGACTGTTCGCACTTCACACTCCGCGATTCCACTTTCTTCCTTATACAGACGGAAGAGTCGTGTCATACGAGTGCCACATAACCAAACCAGACGAGAGAATTTACCAGCGTCTGTGCAGCAAATACAACCTCATCCCGGAGGAATGTATATTTCTCGATGACAGACAGGCAAATCTTGATGCAGCATCAAAGCTTGGTTTCAACACTCTCCTTGTCACTGACCCTATAGCTGTCAGAACAAAACTCGAGAGCATCCTTGAGAAGGAGAATATATGAGTCGAAACGAACCAACAGATAACACGCGAAGTAGCGATAAAACACTCCACAGCAAAAGTACTGTAAAACGTAGGAATTCTCTCTGGCGCCCGGTATTCTTTTCCGCTGCTTTTATATACATGGAGCTGCTGTTTCACATAGCCATTTACCATGGTATAGACAGCAATATAATGCATCCGCTGACATTTGCCATTGCATGCGGTCTCACTCTATCCGCGCTGACATCATTTTGGCACAGAATTGCAAATGCCATCACAGCGTATACCATATGGGGAATTTTCACCGTCTACTATATAGCCCAGTTTGTGTACTATAAGATCTTCAGGACTTTCCTTAGTCTGGTCTCCATCGGAGGTGCCCACGATGCCATGAATTTTAAGTCTGTCCTGTTCGCCACTCTGAGGGCCAACTGGTACGTGATACTGCTCTTCCTGCTCCCACTTATCTGTCTCGTATTGCTAAACAAATTAAAGTTTACTTTTGACAGAGGCCGTATCGGCGAGAGCAACGGTGTACTTAAAGGCGTCATTGTACAGACCGCATCATCCGCAGTCATGTGGATCGCATCCATATGTCTTCTGGCAGTGCACGGAACCGGAGCATACACTCCTTACTCCCTTTTCCACGGCCGCTACGTGCTTGAGCTGTCTATGAACAAACTGGGAGTCATCATGACCACCGGCAGGGACTGCACAGTTATAATAACCAAGAGCAACTCTGACAAGACATTTGAGCTTGCAGAATCTGCTCTGGACATACAGGGCAGGTCAAACAGTATGTCATCACTATCAAGCGATAAAGAAAACCAGAACAGCAAGTCATCAGGCAACGAGTCTTCGAACAGTGCATCCGGCTCAAACAGCACCGAATCGTCAGAGCCTCAGTATGTGCCTCAAATAGATGAGAATATCAACTTCACCCAGCTCTATAACTCCACCGATGACGATGAGTTAAAGAGCATAACAGCATATTTCTCAGGAGTGCAGCCGACCTACACAGACGAATACACCGGCATGTTCAAGGACTACAATGTGGTATTTGTCACGGCTGAAAGCCTCAGCACCTACGGAATATCCAAGGAGGCAACCCCTACCCTGTACAAGATATACCATGAAGGATTTGAATTTACCAACTTTTATAATCCACTCTGGTATCACAGCACAATAGACGGGGAATTTGCCAACTGTCTCAGTCAGTACCCGGCCTCCTCCAAATGGAGCTTCGAGGAATCTGCAGACACATATCAGCCTTATGCTCTGGGCAATATTTTGAACAGTCAGGGATACAAGAGCTACGGCTATCACGACTTTGACGCCACATATTACGACAGAACCAGCACCCATCCGAATATGGGATACACCACCTTCAAGGCCATCGGGGCGGGACTGGACATCCCGGATCACGTCATGTACTCAGATCTGGAATGTATCGAGGCTGTATACAATGATTTCATAGCTGACGACCATTTCAATATGTACCTCATGAGTTTTTCAGGACATTTGCCATACAACTATGACAATCAGTACATATGTCAGAAGAATCGTGAGGAAGCCGAATCACTTCTCTCCGGCAAGGGTTACTCTGACGAAGCTGTCGCCTATGTCGCAGCCCAGATGGAGCTTGACAAGGCACTGGAATACCTCATGGACAAGCTTGAGAAGGCAGGAAAACTCGACAACACCCTGTTCGTAGTCGCACCTGATCACTACCCTTATGGGCTGAGTGACGGCGTGTACAATGAGCTTGCCGGCAAGGACATAGAGGACGACGACTTTGAACTGCACAGAAACCAATTCGGAATATGGTGTTCATCCATGGGAAAGCCTGTTGTCGTAGATAAGCTCTGCGCCAGCATAGATATCCTTCCAACCGTCCTGAACCTTCTCGGAGCAGACTTCGATTCAAGACTGCTTGCCGGGCGCAACATACTTTCAAGCTCAGATGAACTTGTGATATTCGCCGACCAAAGCTTTATAACCGACAAGATAAAATATGACGCCTCAACGGGAGAGACCATATATCTGGTACCGGAATCGCAAGTACCGGATGACTATCTAGACTCCATGATAGCCGAGGTCGAAAACAGACTGTACATATCGGATGAAGTCATCGGCACTGACTATTTTTCATTTGTGTACGGAAGGTCCTCTGACAGATAAACCAGAACACCAAGGCCGTGATGCCGGACAACATATCCGCGGCAGCCTGAACTACAGCCACACCATGTTCGCCATACCAGACTGGCAGCAGCCATATGAGGGGGATAAAGAAAACCCCCTGTCTCAGGGCGGATATAAGTGTGGCCTTTCCATATGCTCCCAGAGCCTGATAGTACATTCCCATCACAAGACATACCGCCGAAAACGGCATAGATACAGCATGCGCCCTCAGGGAAAAAGCCGCAAGACCGGCATCTTCCATAAATACTCCGCACAGCCTGTCTGCCCACAGATATGACATTCCTCCCACCATCACCATGAACACCACCGAAGTCGCCATGGTGAAATTCAGAGATCTTTTGACTCTTCTGTACGTCTTAGCTCCATACGCAAACCCGCACACAGGTGCAAATCCCTGCCCATATCCCACAAGAACGGCAAATACGACCGCAAAAATCTTATTTGCCACCGTTATATTGGCAAGTGCCGTGTCCCCATACCGCCGGCAGCTCCGGCTCAGCAAAACAGCCGCAACGCACATAAGTCCTTGTCTCAGGAAAGAAGGCATACCGATCCTGATGACCTGCACTACACCCTTGAATTTCCACAGATAACCTATGTGCAGCCTGACCATGCTGAATCTGGCCCTGACGCATGCATACATGATAACCAGACTCACTGCCTGCCCAGCAAATGTGGCGATCCCTGCAGCTCCTATCCCAAATCCCAGCACCTTTATAAGAACATAATCCAGTACAGCATTTGTCACGCCTCCGGCAACTATTCCCATGAGTGCAAGGTACGGCTGCCCCTCCGCTCTCAGAGCATTGTTGAGCACATATGCTCCGCACATCACCGGCGCGCCCATCATAATATATATTCCATACTGCTCCGCCAATTCCTGACTCGTGTCCGTTGCTCCAAGCAGACTTACAATTTCTGATCTGAATATGCCAAATATCACAGCCAAGACTACCCCTGACACCACACCACCCGCAAGCGCCGTCGCCAGAGTCTGCTCTGCCGCCCTTTTATTCTGCTGCCCGAGGAGCCTTGCGATCTCACTGCCCGCACCCATCCCCCAGGTATAGCCTACAGCCTGGATAAGTGCCATGACTGAGAACATGAGCCCCACCGCCGCAACAGCAGACTCGCCGAGATCCGCCACAAAATAAGTGGCTACGATATTGTACGTGGTCGCCACGAGCATAGTGATGACCGTTGACACCGAGAGCGATAAAATAAGAGAAGGCACCGGAGTCTCAGCCATTTTGCTCTGATTCTCCTGTGCCTTCTTTTGTGTATATACGCTATCCGGGATCTCCATCCCAGAGAGTATAAGTGTGTTATATTTATCGTTCTTCCTCTGTGACAGCTGTCTGTTTCTCTGCCTGTCCATGTGCATCTTCCCTGCTTTCCCTGAGAAATTCTTTCACCTGTTGTAATTTCTCTTTTGCATCATACACACCCAGCTCATACATAGCCTCAATCATCTCCGGTTTCTTCTCAAGTCTTGATATCTCTATAGTCTGACTCGGTCTGATTATCAGAGTGTCTCCCTGCTTTTCAAGCTCCTCCAGCTTATCAAGAGTCTTATTATAGTACAAATGCCTCATATGGCACCTTCTGACAAATTCCGGATATTCCCTGTATCTCCCTGCTTCCAGCCTGAGCATCCTGTCCGGACCTTTTCTGTAACCCTTAGGTCTTGTGAGGATCACTATATTTCTTCTATAGCCCATTCTTCTGAACGCAAATATCGGGATGCTGTCCGACACTCCGCCGTCAAGCAGCTTCATCCCATCGACCTCTACCGTATTAGATATAAGTGGCAGCGATGCCGATGCCCTGACCTTATTCACATCCGCGGGGTTACGCATATCTGTGCACTCGAGATACTCGGCCTCGCCTGTCTCAAGATTGGAACAGCCGACATAGAATCTGGTTGGATTTGCCACAAATGCGTCATAATCCAGAGGATCCAATCTCTCTGGGATATCATGGTAGCAGAACTGCTCGTCACATATATCTCCCGTTGTTATGAGCGAATACATACTCATGTAATGCTTGTTATTCCTGTACTTCATATTGTATCTCATATTTCGGCCTCTCTGTCTTGTCACATAGGAGAGTCCATGTATCGCCCCGGCAGACACACCGATCACACCATCCACCTCTATATCATTATCCATAAAAACGTCCAGAACACCTGCGGTATATATACCTCTCTGTCCTCCGCCCTCAAGTACCAATCCTGTCTTCGCCATATGATCTCCATTCTTCCGCCGCCCGGCGGTATTAACATCAACTGAACTGCCCTTTTGTTTTCTGCATCAATTATCGTATATGCCGTTAAATACCCTGAGACTCCGCTCCAGGATACCATTCATATGCGCTATAGCCGTTCCATAATTTGTCATAGGAACTCCCTGCTGCTGCGCCATTTGCTGCCTGTTCTTCATCTCTCTCTCATTTAGCATGCACCCTCCGCAGTGGATGATCAGGTCATATCCTGTCAGATCATCCGGGAACTCCGTTCCACTGACAAATGTAAACTCAGGCTCAAGCCCCGTGTAGTTTCTTATCCATCCCGGAAGCTTGACCGTTCCTATGTCATCACATTGTCTATGATGGGTGCAGCCCTCGGCTATCAAGACTCTCGGAATATTTCTTTTTGTGTCTACAGCTTCTTTCCCTGTCACACTGCCGACAGACTCGCTCTTTGATGACTCGCTCTCAGACCGATCATTCTCCGTAGCCCCGATCTTTGCCATAATTTCTATGCCACCTTCATCTCTCAGCTCATCCAGAACATGTGCCCCCAAAACCGCCATTTGAAGCTGGCCCTTAAACCTCGCCATAAGTATTGAAAATGACGTCATATAGATGTCTTCAGGCACTATCTTCATCACCTTTCCAAATGCCTGGGAATCCGTTATGACCATCGATACCTGACTGCCAAATCTCTCCAACGTGTCAGCAAGCTCCATGTCACGGCACACAACTGATATCGCTCCTGCCTCAAGTACATCCCTTATAACCTGCTGCTGCGGAAGGATAAGTCTTCCCTTTGGAGCCGCGGAATCTATCGGTATAACAAGCACGACCACATCACCAGGGCTAAGCAGATCTCCCACAAGCATTTTTGTCATGGTATCCGTTGTAGTCAGCTTTCCTATCAGTTCCTTAAGCTCATGTATTCCATATCCCTTTTCCGCACTAACCCAAATTGAGCTGCCCGTCTCGTCGGTCAAGCCACATTTTGCCATCAGCTCTTGTGAAGCATCGCTCTTATTGTATGCAATTATATGATTTATATTCTTCTCATGGAACAGATCGAGAAGTTCTCTGTCCGCCTGCGGCATATCCGCGGTTGCATCCACCACAAGCACCGCCACATCAACCTTTGACAGCACCTGTCTGGTCTTTGCCACCCTGAGTTCTCCAAGACTTCCGGCATCGTCTATTCCTGGCGTGTCCACTATGACTACCGGTCCAAGGGGCAGAAGCTCCATTGACTTATACACTGGATCCGTGGTCGTTCCAGCCACATCGGACACCACCGCCAGACTCTGTCCCGTGACCGCATTCACAAGGCTTGATTTGCCCGCATTCCTGCAGCCGAAGAATCCTATATGCACTCTGTTCGCCGATGGCGTATCGTTAAGTCCCATTTCCGAGCCTCCTGTTTTCTGGTTTGTCTGAACATCACGTACATCACACACATATGTGGGTGTCCACATCCATGTTAGAACCTGAAATCTCTGTCCCCATGTTTTATCCTGTCAAGTCTCTCAACCACTATCTGTCTGACCTTTTCATTTGGAATGTTCTTAAGCTCGTCCTGTATAAGCCTCCGTCCAAGCTCCGCAGTCTCAGGTGATGCGTAATCCACCAGATATTCCTCCAACGTCATAAGAGCATTTGGATGGCAACAGTTCTGTATCTGACCACTCTTGCAAAGGCTCATGAACCTGTCTCCGGTTCTTCCCTCCCTGTAGCATGCCGTACAAAACGATGGGATATACCCCTTCGTCATAAGCCAGTTCACGACCTGATCCAAGGTTCTTGTATCGCTGACATCAAACTGCTCCGACTTCTCATCCTCCGGCTCCGGCTCATAATAGCCACCCACGCTGGTCTTGGAGCCTCCGCTTATCTGTGACACGCCAAGTCTTATGATCTCATCCCTCACCTTGGGATTCTCTCTCGTAGAAATGATCATGCCCGTGTACGGAACTGCTATCCTGATGCACGCCGCGATCTTACAGAAAATATCATCACTTATTCCATTGTCAAACGCATCCGGATCGATGTCATCCGCCTTCTTTACTCTTGGAACACTTATGGTGTGTGGTCCGACGCCGTGAACTGCCTCAAGATGCTCTGCATGCATGAGAAGTCCGGCAAATTCATATCTGTACTTGTCCAGACCAAAGAGCACACCCAATCCAACATCGTCTATTCCGCCCTCCATGGCACGGTCCATAGCCTCTGTATGATAAGCATAGTCATGCTTCGGTCCGTACGGATGAAGCTTTTCATAAGCATCCTTATCGTATGTCTCCTGGAACAATATATATGTTCCTATGCCTGCCTCATGGAGTTTTCTGTAATTCTCCACTGTGGTGGCAGCTATATTCACATTTACTCGCCTTATGGCACCGTTCTTGTGTCTGATGCTGTAAATGGTGTCTATACACTCAAGAATGTACTCTATTGGATTCATCTGAGGATCCTCACCTGCCTCTATGGCAAGTCTCTTGTGTCCCATATCCTGTAATGCAATTACCTCTCGTCTCACCTCATCCTGTGAGAGCTTCTTTCTGGCAATATGCTTGTTCTTAATGTGATACGGACAATATACACAGCCATTTACACAGTAATTCGACAGATATAGCGGCGCAAACATGACTATCCTGTTGCCATAGAAATCCTTCTTTATCTGTTCAGCCAGATCACAGATCTCTGCTGTTTTGTCTGGCATCTCACATGCGAGGAGCACCGATGCCTCCCTGTGTGTCAGCCCCTTCCTGAGCTTTGCCTTCTCTATTATAGAGTCTATGAGCTCCACATTGTCCTTGTTCCTGTCCGCATAATCAAGAGTCTCCCTGATCTCTGCGTCATCTATGAAGTCCTCCGCCTTCATGGATCTCACATCATACATTCCTTCTGCCTTCTTTCTCATATACTGTATGCTCTTCCAATCAAATGCACACTGTACATATATCTAAACTAGTAAAAGTCCTCATTCTGTCTATTCCGTATCCACGGTCTCATCCGCATCATATGACTATTCTGTGTCCCCTTCATCCGGCTGTGCTGTATCTTCTGCTGTATCCACACCATCCGACTCCGATGTCTGTTCTTCTCCCACAGCCTCCGGCGAGCCGATTCCACTTATCTCGTCTGGAAGCAGCACATAATCTACAAACCAGCCATCATCACACTTAAGTATGGCCTCCTGAATGTGGATCGTCACCTCATCGCCATTTTCATTTGTCACTATCCAGTCGGCATCAACAGTCCTGTACTGCGATACCTTCCTGACTCCATTATCCTCAAATGCCTGCTGAAGATCCTCAACATTGCTTACCGCCTGCATATCGGTTACCTTGCACTCTATCTTGTCGATCTCTCCGATCTTCTCATCCACATAGGTTCTGAACTTGCCTATATATATATCCTGGATGTCGCTGACAGAGAGCACCTTGGACTTACTCTCATACTTCTCAATGTAACCCGGCGCGATATGATCTGCCATTTCGCTGCCATCGCCAAATGCGTATATTCTGGCAGTTTCCTTTGTGAGCTTGTCCGCCTGATAAGAAAATCTGTAATATATCACATAAAACACCGTGAACGTCACCACGATTGCCACGGCAAGCACAACTATCAGCTTCTTTAAAAATCTGTTTCTCTTTTCCTGTTCTTTCTCTGACGCCCCCTGTCTGTCGGCATCTTTAATCTTCTCTTTATTACTTTGTCCCATATCTCCAATTCCAATCCTTTTTAATCATAAAATGTCTTTCTATATTGTATTCACCTGATTTGATATAGTCAAGTGAAGTTACCTACATAAAAATCCTACAAAAAAGACAGACCATAGCAATTATATGATCTGTCTTCTCTCGTTATATTCAATATATCAAAATATCAAATCTCTTCCGTCACCATCGTATATCTGTCCTTCATTCCGGCTATCTGTTTACCAACAGTTCATGGTCTCCATGGTATCAAGCTTCTTTTGGATCCTGTCCACGACCATATCCCTTATCTCTGTTGTGGTCTTGTCCGCTATCGCCTCATAGGGAATAGGCTCGAGAAATGCCAGCTGGGTCGTCACCTTTCTGTGCGACCATCCCTCAAATGGCTTAAACGAGTCATAGAGCACAACGGGAACTATCGGGCACTTTGCCTTCTTAGCTATCTTGAAGCTTCCCGGCATAAACTCCTTTAACTCGTTATGGCTGTGATCGTAACCGCCCTCTGGAAACAGTATATATCTCCTACCTGCCTTTATCTCCGTTGACACATCATTTATGACCTTTACCTGCTGCTTGATGTCCTCCTTGTCAAGTCTCTGTGCCTTGAGTAGTTCTGTGAGCTGATTCGCTATGAACAGCTTAGATCTCTTGGCATCCATAACATACGTGATCGGCTTGTCATGGGAAACTATGACTCCCAGAACATCATACTTACCCTGATGGTTGGCATACATTATGTACCCGCCCTCCTTCGGAAGGTTCTCCATACCCGTTGCCACCGTCTTGATAAATGCGCGATGTCTCACATGATTACACATAACCTGGGCCATCTGATAGCATATGTCCTCACTATATTTCTCCGGGTGTCTTGCATAATACGACATCTTTGGCACATAGTACATGATCAGAAAAATGCACGAAACTATTACCCAAATAAATCTTAACATAAATACCTCAAATACCTTTTAACTCAAAAATGTGTGCACATACATGCACACGTACTCTTTTTCATAAATTTACCATATACTATCTTAATATTTTCTCAACAAAGATAAAAGTTGTCAAGTAACATTTTTTTCATTGTGTCAGATTGAACTTTTAGGTAAATGATGAGCTTTTATCAATAATCTACCACATATAAAAAGACAGTGTCTCACTGGATCACACCAATGTGGACACTGCCTTTTTAGGGTGGCGAAGTCCCGCGCTGACGCGCTCTGCCTTCGTCCCACTGACGCGCTCTGTGTTCGGCTTCCGCCGAACGACTTCTCGTTGTAGGCGCAAGGGAAAATCAAATGGTCATGCTCGTTTCACTTCGCATAACCGCTTGTTTTCCCTTTTGCGCACTACACCTTTTCTGTTACCTTGAGCCTCGTGAGAGCACGCGCAAGGGATGCCTCGCTCTGCTTGTATTCTTTCAGACTCTCTTTCTGTCTGAGTCTCTCTTCCGCTCTGATCTTCGCCTCATTGGCTCTGACTCTGTCGATATCCTCCGGTTTCTCTGCGGAATCCACGATAAGGACAACTCGGTTATTTACTATCTGAACAAAGCCTTCGCCCACAACACCTATGACCTGCTCACCTTTACTGGTGGTGATCCTGATCTCTCCTATGCTGGTAGCTATGACCATATTCTCATGATGTGCAAGAACCGCTTTCTCTCCATCTTCAAGTGGAAGAACTATTTTCTCTGCCCGGCCGTCGAAGAATATCTTATTGCTGGAAATAACTCTCAGATAAAATGTATTCATCTATGCACTTCCTTTTCTGATATCTGTTGATGTCTGCTGATATCCTCTGATATTTACTGGCCCTTCTCGGCCTTTTCCTTTACTTCCTCTATAGTACCCACATTGAAGAATGCCCACTCTGGATACTCATCCATCTCACCGTCAACTATCATCTTAAAGCCCTTGATAGTATCTTTAAGACTTACATACTTTCCAGGTATACCCGTAAAGTTCTCAGCTACATGGAATGGCTGTGACAGGAATTTTTGAACCTTTCTGGCTCTTGTAACTGTGAGCTTATCCTCATCTGACAGCTCCTCCATACCGAGGATCGCTATGATATCCTGCAGCTCCTTGTACTTCTGAAGGATCTCCTGCACACGTCTTGCAACTTCGTAATGCTCCTCGCCGACTATATCAGCCTCAAGGATTCTTGAGCTTGACTCCAGCGGATCTACTGCCGGATAGATACCCTGCTCAACGATCTTTCTTGAAAGAACTGTATTTGCATCCAGATGTGCAAATGTTGTGGCTGGGGCAGGATCTGTAAGGTCATCGGCCGGCACATATACGGCCTGAACTGATGTGACTGAACCCTCCTTGGTAGAAGCGATTCGCTCCTGAAGCTCACCCATCTCATTTGCAAGTGTTGGCTGATAACCAACGGCTGATGGCATACGTCCGAGAAGTGATGAAACCTCTGAACCTGCCTGTGTAAATCTGAATATATTGTCAATGAACAACAGCACATCCTGATGATTTACATCACGGAAATACTCTGCCATAGTAAGTCCTGTCTCTGCAACTCTCATTCTGGCTCCAGGTGGTTCATTCATCTGTCCGAACACCAGGGCGGTCTTGTCTATAACGCCTGACTCGCTCATCTCTGTCCACAGATCATTACCCTCTCTTGAACGCTCTCCAACTCCGGTGAATATGGAATATCCACCATGTACAGATGCTATGTTCTGTATAAGCTCCTGAATAAGGACTGTCTTACCAACTCCGGCACCACCGAACAGACCGATCTTACCACCCTTTGAGTAAGGTGCAAGAAGATCTATAACCTTGATACCTGTCTCAAGTATCTCGATGACCGGGCTCTGATTCTCGAATGTTGGCGGCTCTCTGTGGATTACCCAGTGTTCTGTATCCGAGAGATCCTCCTTGCCATCTATTGTCTCACCAAGCACATTGAACAGACGTCCAAGTGTCTGATTTCCTACAGGAACCTTGATTCCAGATCCGGTTGCAACGACTTCCATATCTCTTGAAAGTCCCTCGCTGGCGGACAACATGATACATCTTACTGTATTGTTGCCTACATGCTGTGCTACTTCCATAACACATTTTTTCCCATGATTATCTACTTCAAGAGCATCCTTGATGTATGGCAGATCGTTGTCTGGAAATTCTACATCTACGACAGGTCCCATGACCTGTACTATCTTACCATTTTTCAAAACATCAGACCTCCTTCTTAATTTTTCTCTTTGAAGGTGTATGCGAAACCTTTAAGCATCACTGTTCCTGAGGTATTTGTATTGCCAATCCGGGGTCGCTCCCGCTCATTTCGGTCTGCAACGGTCCTTAGGTGCCGCATAACGCGCGCCACCTAAGGACCGGCGACCTCAAATTCCCCTGCTTGGCAACACAAACACCTCATCCGCACTCAAGTTTACGAGTTTCGCATCCACCTATCTACATATATAAATTAACTTCTATCTTTTTGAGCTCTGGCGCCACCGGCGATCTCGGTGATCTCCTGGGTTATGGCTGCCTGCCTTGCTCTGTTGTATTTGATATTGAGATCATCTAGCATCTCCTTGGCACTCTTTGTGGCTGAGTCCATCGCCATCATTCGGCTGTTCTGCTCACTGCAGAAGGACTCTACCAAAGCACCGTATATATATCCCATGACGCAGTTTGGCACGATTCGGTCAAGCACCGCCTTAGGTGAAGGCTCCATGGTGATCTCCTCGTGGAACACATCCGCAGGAACGCCTGCGAAGTCAGTTCTCTTCATAGGGAGAAGCTGTATCATCTGTGGCTCCACGACCACACTGCTCTTCATGTTGGTATATATGATGTATACTTCATCTATATCGCCGTTCTCATAGTTTTCAAGCATCTTGTCCGCTATGACTCTGGCTCTGTGAAGACTAGGATTCTGCGCTGTATACTGGAAATGTATATCTATAGGCACTCCCTTCTTGGCGAAGTAGTGTCTTCCAACCTGGCCGACTACATACAGCTCACTGTTCGGGTGGGCTGCAAGCTCCTGCTCAGCTATTTTGATTACATTGTGGTTGTAAGCTCCTGCCATACCTTTATCGGCGGTGATCACAAGATATCCACGTCTTCTGTCCTCTTCCTTGATTCCCTCTCTACTGTCGAAGTACAAGTGCTCCATCTCAGGAACATGTCTGAGCATTCTGGCAAGGGCAACCTGAAGTGTGTAGAAATACGGCTCCGTATTCTCAAGATCTGTCCTGGCCTTTTTCAGCTTGGAAGATGAGATCATATACATTGCATTGGTGATCTTCTGAGTATCCTTGATACTCTTTATTCTATTCTGGATTTCTTTGGTATTTGCCAATCAAATCACCTCTCAACGAATCTTCTAATTTCTTCTGAAATCTATCTCTCGATAAACTCCTTAGCAGCTGCGACTATCTTGTCCTTCAGCTCATCAGTAAGCACCTGCTTCTCCTCGATCTCATCCACGATATCCTTGTGGGCACTGTGGAAGAACTCAAGCATCTCAAGTTTCTTCTTCTTGATCTCCGAAACCTCTACTGGAAGGAATACTTTATTTGTAGCTGCTACCAGGATGATAACCTCCTCTGCCATTGACAGCGGATTGCACAGAGGCTGCTTTAAAAGCTCCATAAGTCCCTTGCCGTACTGCAGCTGTTCCTTGGTGTTCTCATCCAGATCTGAACTGAACTGTGTGAACACCTCCATCTCTCTGTACTGTGCCAGATCGATACGGATACTTCCTGCGGCCTTCTTCATCGCTTTCGTCTGCGCTGCACCACCAACTCGTGATACCGACAGACCAACGTTGACAGCAGGTCTCATACCTGAGAAGAACAGATCGCTCTCGAGGAATATCTGTCCATCTGTGATAGATATGACATTTGTAGGTATATAAGCAGATACATCACCTGCCTGTGTCTCGATAATAGGAAGTGCTGTGATGGAACCTCCGCCCAGCTCATCCTTAAGCTTACTTGATCTCTCAAGAAGTCTTGAATGGAGATAGAATACATCTCCAGGATATGCTTCACGTCCTGGTGAACGTCCGAGAAGCAGTGACAATGTTCTGTAAGCAACTGCGTGCTTTGACAGATCATCGTACACGATCAGCACATCCTTGCCCTTATGCATGAAATACTCCGCGATCGCTGTGCCTGAATAAGGCGCGATATACTGAAGTGGTGCTGAATCACTTGCTGTAGATGCAACGACTATCGTGTAGTCCATCGCATCGTATTTATTCAGGTTGTTTACAACCTTTGCTATGGTTGAAGCCTTCTGGCCTATAGCCACATATACACAGATGACATCCTTACCCTTCTGATTCAAAATGGTATCTATCGCTATGGATGTCTTACCTGTCTGTCTGTCTCCTATGATCAGCTCTCTCTGTCCTCTACCTATAGGGAACATGGCATCTATTGAGAGGATTCCTGTCTGAAGTGGCTGGTTGACCGACTTACGATCAACTATGCTTGGTGCCGGATTCTCAATAGGGCGATAATCAGTTGTCTCTATGCTGCCCTTTCCATCTATAGGTGCTCCAAGAGCATCAACTATACGTCCGACAAATGCATCGCCTACAGGGATACCTGCACGCTTGCCTGTTCTGCTGACCTTTGTTCCTTCCTTGATTCCTGTATCACGACCGAACAGAATACATCCTATCTCTGTTCTTCTGATATCCTGAACCATACCTTTGACGCCATTCTCAAAGACGACGATCTCTCCGTACATGGCATTGTCTATACCGTATACGGTTACAATTCCATCACCTACATAGATGACCTTGCCGACTTCTTTGTCCCTGGAGTCAAAATCATAATTCTCTATCTCTTCTTTGAGTATAGAAATAATATCCTCTGAACTAATTGAACTCAATTTATCACCTCATAACCAGTTTCTGTCTAAGGGATTTGTACCTGCCCAGAATGCTTCTGTCGTACTCACGGTCTCCCGTTCTTATGACAAATCCACCTATCAATTCTTTTTTCTCCACCATGGAAAGCTGTACCGCCTTGCTTCCATACTCTTTCATAAGGAAGTCCTCGATACCTGCTTTCTGCTTATCAGTTGGCGGTGTGACATAATAGAGAGTTGCCGAAAGGATATCCTGCTGCTCTCTGGCATACTTCTCATACTCGTCAAATATATCATTTATCATGTCAAATCCATCATTGTCACACAGAGTTTTCATAAAATTGACAAGTTCCTTACTGCCAAATCTGTCAAATACTCTGTCAATGACTTTGCGCTTTTCTGCATGCTCTACCACCGGACTTGCCAGCGCATCTGCCAACTCCAGATTTTCATCCACCAGCGCTTTTATCTCCTCCACCATGTCCTGACTGATTCCAAGCTGATAGAGGACAATTCCGTAATTAATTGCCTTCTGCGTCACCTGAATCACCTGCTTTATTCACTTCATTTAAAAAGTCATCATACATGGCTGAACCTGCTGATGCCGCATCACCTTCACCGCCCACTATCTTGCCGGCTGCTGCCATTGCAAGCTCTGCGATCTGTGACTGCATATCAGAAAGTGCCTTGTTCTGCTTGATCTCTATGGTCTTCTCCGCATCCTTTATCATCTTGACTGACTTTGCATCAGCCTGATCTATAATACGGCTATACTCATTCTTGGCCTCCACACGGGATTTCTCTCGAAGTTCTCTGCACTCTGCATCAACCCCTGCAAGGGTATCCTCATACTGTGCCTTGAGCTTCATCGCTTCAGCCTTCTGATTGTTGGCATCCGATATATTGCCAGCGATCATATCTTCTCTCTTCTTGATGACATCGTTGATCGGTCCAATCAAGAACTTCTTCAAAAGAAGAAACAGAACTATTAAGTTGATAATGGTGAATGCTATTGTAGAAAATTCTATATCAATCATATAGCCACTCCTATCTTTCTGTTTCTGTTATCTGCATATACAGATGAATCTGCATCTCTTCTGCAACTCCAGATTTCTATTAGATATTTATATCAAAATATCCATCTGACCTAAAATCTGATTATTTAAGAAGAATGATTGCAAGAAGTCCGATAACGAAACCGTAGATAGCTGTTGCCTCTGCAAGGGCACAACCGATGATAAGAAGCTTTGTGATCTTTCCGTCTGCCTCCGGCTGTCTTGCTACAGCCTCAACTGCCTTTGATGTTGCAAGGCCGATTCCAAGTCCTGCTCCAAGTCCTACTAATGCTGCTATACCTGCTCCAATTGCTAATAATCCGTTCATATCATTTTCTCCTTCTTATTTTCATTTTAAACTTCAAATAATCTTTACTCCATCGCTTCCTGCATGTAAAGCGTAGTCAGGAAAGTAAATACAAATGCCTGCAAGAATCCATCAAAGAAATCAAAATACAGGCTGAGTGGGATAGGGACAATGAGTGGAACTACTGCCTCTATCAGTTTCATAATGACGAATGCTCCGAGAACATTACCAAATAGTCGCATACACAGCGACAGCGGCTTGATGACAAGCTCAAGCACATTAAGCGGTGCAACTATTGCTACCGGCTCTGCAAAGCTCTTGACCCAGCCCTTTGTTCCCTTTCCTCTTATTCCTGCCACCTGCACGAGAACTATACTCATGATGGCAAGCGAGGCTGTCACATTCAAATCCTTTGTCGGTGGTTTAAATCCAAACACACCCATGATGTTGGCCATACCAATGTACAGAATAACCGTTATCAGATATGGAACATACTTCATTCCAGCCTCTCCGATAACACCTTTGAACAGATTGTTAAAGGTCGTTATTATGGTCTCCAGCACAAGCTGTTTCTTGCCAGGGTTCTCAACCTTGAGATTCCTTACAAGTATGATAGATAACAACACAAGTACCGCCATAATGATCCATGTTACCACCACGGACTCTGTTACCGGTATCCCACCAAATATTGGTATTGTAAATACTGTTTTGCATTGGAGTTCATTGGATAACTCTTCTGCCAGATCCGTAAGACATCACTTCCTTTCGCACTGTTTATTATATGTCATGATGCCGTTATCCATTTATTATGGAAACAGCATTCCTGGCATCTGCCTCAGTCAACCCCACAAGTACATTCTCCGTATTGATCCAATGAGAATCAAGACCATGAATCTCCCAGTCCATATCCATGTCATCCAATATGACATATCCTTCCACGGAATTGGCGGTCACATACTCCTTGACCGCACATGCTCTGGTATAATTGCCATACTTGTTTCTAAGTTCATCCCCTGAAGGAGTTGCCCCATAAACTTCCAATCCAGCATCAGCAAGTCTGCCTATCAGTTCTCTTACATGTGCTTTACTGACATCCTTATCGATCACCTGTTTTCTCCAGTCACTGGTCATAACCAGCTTAGCCTGTGTGGCATCAACTATCATTTTAAGATTCGCCACATTCTTTGGATTTATAAACTCCCCTTGTTTATCACACAGGAATTTTTCTGAATTCAGTACGCCGTCTACATCAAAAAATACTACATTCATACGGTCATAATCCCCTATTTTTTTATTTACGAGCTCTCTCGCTCCTTGCTTGCGTATTTTAGCACCATTCAAAACAAATTTAAAGTCATTTATTTGCCCTTATAGTCATATTTTAATCATTTTTTATATTTGTATTGTTTTTTATAACAAAAACTTGTTTTTGTTACAGTTTTCGCAAGAAACCCGCATAAAACCTAGCGTATCACCAGTTTATACTTTTTTAATAATTTTAACATTTAGTTTATAATCAGCAAACTTCTGTCAATTCCATTCAAACCACTCTAAGCAACAGCATTAAATCTATACGCAACTGTGTTTTGTAACGCACCGTTTTTCTATTTCACTCAGAATTCAGCTTTATTTACTACAATATTTTCCCTATACCCAATCCCAAACACCCCCTGGGATAAGAAGCAAACCGAAGTGAGGGTAGTAGAGCGTGATACCACATATATAGCAGATGATTACTTGTTCCCGAAAAATACACAGCCGTCCCCAGCCCACGAAAAAAGACTATCTTCATATCGACGCCCAACGCTCGGTATGTGATAGCCTTGTTCCCTCTGCCGAAATCCGTCACCCCCATTGTGACAGATCGTTGTAGAAAATGACCCCCTTGTCATCTCTCGATGTAACAGATACTTCTATTATACCTATTTGCAAGACAAATGGAAGAGATGTTTCTACACCAGTGCGCACCGGCAATATGCGCGCTGGTGTAGTTTTTTACACTTTGATATGGACATTTGCATTTCTTCTATATATAATAGATATATCTGTTTGTATAATTTGCATATCTCAGTGCATTTTTACAAATTTTAGATTTTTTTATGAGGTGGGTATATATGGGAGATTATTACGATATAGGATACAGACTCAAAGATGTCATGGCTGAAAAAGGTGTAACTATCAGCCAACTTGCCGATATGACTGGCATTTCTGAGGATACGATAAAAGCAATCAGGAGCGGCAAGACCAAGAGTCCGGGAATACAGCTTATGATTTCTATTGCGGATGCACTAGGCTGCACCATGGACGGTTTTCTGCATCGCCAGAGTCTGACACACGAAGAGCTCTATCTTCTGAGCAAATTCAGGACTCTCAACATACATGGCAAGAACATGGTCATGCTCATGGCGGACTCTGAGGACCACATGCAGCGCCAGCTTCCAGGCAGGAATTCCACTGCCAGCACACGAAAGATACCATGTATCTCGTCAACTCACACGCTGGCTTCCAACACCGACTACTCTACACACGCAACAGAATTCATAGACATGCCTGCTGATTATTTTCCAACAGCAGATTATTGCCTGCGCCTCACCACTAACATGCTTCATCCTATATATATGAAGGATGACTTACTTGCAGTGGAGAAGGATTTTCCAAGATTGGGTGACATCGCAGTATTTCTCAACGAGGACGGCGTTGAGATGATCCGCAAGTACACCGAGCGCGACGGTTCACCATACCTTGAAGCTGTCAGCAGATGTGACAAATCCATTTATCTCACCAGCGACATCATATGCCTCGGAACTATCCTTGGCATAATCAGACTTCAGGACACCCGGATGCCGCCTATTTCTTAAAATATCCAACACAGTGCCAGCACATTGCTGCTAACGGCTGATCACGAATAAAAAAAACAAATGCCAGAAGGAACTGATCTCATAAGCTCTTACATATCAATCAGTCTCTTTTGGCATTTGTTCTTATTATTATAGTTTGTTACTATTATATTTCGTTACAGCTTCTAATAATCCGTTTATTTCTCAGCCGCACCTGTGATAAGCCAAGGTGATGGCTGTGTCACGAACATATTATCCTTATTTGTTTTGGATACGGATATCTGAATTGCCTCCATATTCTTTATCCCCAGCTTGTCAAATATAAGCTTTGCCTGGGCAAGTATACCAAGATCAAGAGTATATATGACGAACTGCATCTCCGGATTGATCTTCAAAAGTCTCTCCATATCAGACTCAAGATAATGGTTGGCAACTATAAACGCAAGCCTTGGAACAGGTATCGCTGCCAAGGTCTCCTCGCTCATATCTGGGATGATCTGGACATTATGTACGCCAAACTTGTCCACATTCTCTTCCATGGAACGTCTAGAGCCTTCATCCGGCTCCACTGCTATGATATTGCCCTCGCTGGCAACTATGGCAGCCTCTATGACAATACTCTCAGCCTGAAGTGCAAGGATCGTATCGTGTGTGTCAACGTCAAGCAGACTCATGATAACTGCACGTATCTCTTTGCCAACATAGTGAACCGTACCTGCTGAGAAGAAATCGTTTGCTATTCCATATCTTACAGACTCTCTGGTCTTTTCGTTCATGATAAATATAGCTGTTGGTCCTGTTATCTTTTTATTGAGCACCTTCTCTATCTTGTCGTGATGTACCTCGCCGCCAGGCTCAATTCCCTCGGCATACCACATGTCATACTCGCCAAATCCCTTCTCCCACAGTGTGTAGAGAAGATCCTCATGACTCTCATCGGCAAATATCAGTACCCTCTTGTGCGTGTCTATAGTTGGAACAACATTCTTCTGCTTTCCACATATATTCAGCATCTTTATCTTCTCAGGGCTGACCTTCATCATATCTGCAAAATATCCAAGCCAGCTGAGCATATTCTTGTTCTCATACATAACTGTAACCCTCCTTTTTGCTGTCCTATGCCTCAAACTTCTTTACAAGGATACTTGCGTTGTGTCCGCCAAATCCCAGTGAGTTGCTGAGTGCATATGTAATGTCCTTATGAACACCCTCACCCATTGTATAGTTAAGATCCATTTCACCCTCAGTCTCACGGAGACCAACTGTTGGATGGATGTATGAATCCTCTATGGACTTCACGCATGTGATGAACTCAACTGCACCGGCAGCTCCAAACAGATGTCCTATCATAGACTTTGTGGAATTGATATTCACATTGTATGCATCATCGCCCATAGCATACTTGATAGCTCTCGTCTCAAACAGATCATTGTGATGCGTGCTTGTTCCATGAGCATTGATATAGTCAACGTCAGCAGGTGAGATTCCTGCCTCTTCCATGGCAAGCTTCATGGCACGACCTGCGCCGCTTCCATCCTCCTTAGGGGATGTGATGTGATATGCGTCACATGTTGAGCCATAACCTACTACCTCAGCAAGTATCTGAGCACCTCTCGCCTGTGCATGCTCAAGGGATTCAAGTACTACCACGCCGGCACCCTCGGCAATTACAAATCCGCATCTATCCTTGTCAAATGGTATGGATGCTCTCATTGGATCCTCTGCGCTTGAAAGCGCTGTCATTGATATAAATCCTGATACATTTGTCTCGCAGATAGGTGACTCAGCGCCTCCGGCTACCATGACATCTGCCTCTCCTGCCTGTATATATCTGTATGCCTCTCCTATAGAGTTTGTTCCTGTAGCACAGGCTGTAACTATGTCTGTACATTTGCCCTCAAGACCAAACTGTATTGCAACATTACCCGCAGCCATGTTGGATATCATCATAGGAACCATCATTACACTGACCCTGTTCGCTTTGCCCTCTACGACCTTCTTGTGCTCCTTCTCTATGGTTGCCACACCGCCAAGTCCGTTTCCTATACATGTTCCTATCCTTGTTCTGTCTTCCTTCTCAAGGTCAAGACCTGCATCCTTGATCGCCTCGCCTGTAGCTGCTATGGCATACTGACAAAATGGCTCCATACGTCTTGCTGCCTTTGGATCCATGTACTGCTTTGGATCAAAGTTTTTCACCTCAGCGGCAAGCTTGCACTTGTAATCGCTGACATCAAACTTGGTGATCTCTCCGATTCCAACTGTATTCTTCTTTATATTCTCCCAGAACTCTTCTACACTGTTTCCTATAGGTGTAACTGCACCCATTCCTGTTACAACAACTCTCTTCATCTCATACCTCATATTTTCATATTTGCAACACAAAAGGACTGCCGGCAGCAGTCCTTTTGTCTATACGCCATCGAACATTGCCCGGTGGCCCGTATGCACTTCTTAGTACCTTCTGCGTCCCAGATATATAAATTTTACCACAATGTGATATATATAACAAGGATAAATAGTATTCAATACTATGTTCAATACTATGTTGGCGCGCTCCGAGACGATCCTCCAGCTACTCCAGAAGCCCCCGCTCAGCCTTGAGAGTGAGTATCCGCCGGACGCTCTCATCGATACGGGGCTCTGTGATATCGCCATTTTGAACTGCTGTCACGATGGCATTGACTGCAACCGCAAGATCCGCGGGCTGAAGCAGCATATCCATTCCGGCCTGAACTGCCATGACTGCCGAGTCCGCCACACCATAATTGTCTGCAATGGACTCCATCTCCATGGAATCCGTTATGGCTACGCCGTCAAATTTCATATCTCCGCGGAGCATTTCCGTGGCTATCTTATACGACAGTGTAGACGGAAGCTCATCTATATCAGGAACTATAAGATGACCGACCATGACCAGTTCTGCCCCCGCATCGATCCCGGTCCTAAACGGCTGCATCTCATCCGCCATTATCTGTGCCTTTGTCCTGTTGACATACGCGCTGCTGTAGTGTGAATCCTCCGCAGTGTCTCCATGTCCCGGAAAATGCTTGAGAGTGCATATCACGCCTCCATCTTGAAATCCCTTCACCGCACTTCCGACAAGCTCTGCAGCCTGGGCATAGTCATCACTGTATGCTCGGTCTCCGATCACCGTGTTGTCCGGGTTTGACCACACATCGGCAACCGGCGCAAAGTCCAGGTTGAACCCGAGTGCTGACATATCTGATGCTATGGTTTTTGCATTTTCAAATGCAGCATCCGGTCCATCATCCTTGTAATCATACATGGGGCCTATATACGTAGTCCCCAGTGTATCCATAATCCGGTTTACTCTGCCGCCCTCTTCATCGGTCGCAATAAACAAACCTATCTTACTGTAGCTTTGTGTGTTGGATATCATATCCCTGGTCTGATCCACATTGTCAAAGTTGTTGGCAAAGTAAATTATTCCCCCAACAGGGTAAGCCTGGAGTGCCTGTTTTGTAGCGTCACCAGCCACCATGACATCATCTGTACCTGTCAGTCCTTCAGGTGTGACAAACATCATCTGACACACCTTGTCGTGAAGACTCATCTCCGCCATGGTTTTATCGACCAGCTCAGAAACAGCATCCTCTGTGGTCTCTGTCGTATCGACTGGCTTTTTTTCAGTATTTACACTTTCTTTGGAACTTATTTCTGTAATCCCATGATCTCCGCCGGCTGCGTCCTGTACCTTTTTAGTCGAAACATCATCTCCTTCATCGTTTCCTAAAAGTAATATTCCAGTTATTCCACCTATTACACACACTAGCATCGCCAATACAGCAAATATCCTTTTCATCTTCTCACTCTCCGTTAGTCTAAAAAAATACAATAATTATATGATATATCATAGGCTCAACTTCATGGCAGGTTCCAGTGCCGTGCCAGAAAATATAAAAAATAAAACAGGGTATCATCGTTTTTGATTATACCCTGTTTTATTTTGTGTCATGGCCATTAAAGATTACAGACTCATGCCGCCATCGACCTTTATGACCTGGCCTGTTATGTATGATGCCTTGTCTGAAGCCAAAAATGCCGCTGTCTCAGCGATATCTGAAACCTCACCGAGTCTCTTGACTGTGATATGGTCAAGCATAGCCTCCTTTGCCTTGTCTGAGAGTGCATCTGTCATGTCTGTCTTGATAAATCCTGGTGCTATGG